>JAHEMB010000754.1 GCA_024643915.1 Rhodothermaceae bacterium
ACCTGCCCGGCCCCGTTTCAGGGCAGAAATCCCCCCCTCGTTAGAGGGGTAACACCTGCCGCGTGTATCTTTTTTGCTCGCATTCATTCCATATAACAGTAGATCAACCATGCGTACGCTTCCGCTCCTTCTCGCCGTCAGCCTGTGGCTGCCGGTGGTAGCCTTTGGACAAGCTTCCCCCATTGATAAGGGCAGCCTCATCGTCGGTGGCAACGCCAATCTCTCGGCGCCCAGCAACGGCTTCAACGGCGACCGCTCATTCAACCTCACGGTGAGCCCGAGCGTGCAATACTTCGTCGCCCCCGGCCTGGCCCTTGGCGGCGGTGTCACTTTAGGCGTTTTGGGCAAGCGCTTCGCCGGCGGCATCGGGCCGAAGGTGTCCTATTTCTTCAAGGGCAAGGAAGAGCGGGCGCTCTATCCCTTCGTCTCCGCCTCCGCCTCCTACTTCCGTGCCTTTGGATCAGACTCAGGCGTTGCTGATGTGTCGGGCGGCGCGGTCCTGATGATTGCGAAAAATGTGGGCCTGACGGGGGAGGCGTTTTACACGCAGGATCTCTCAGACGAGGCCAACAACCTCGGCCTGCGCTTCGGCATCACCGCGTTCGTTTTTTGAGCGGAGCGGGAGGAGGTAAGAAAGGCACACCTCGTTCGGAGGCGCGCCTTTTTGCTATGCAGATCAGATGCAGCGTCCCCGTCCTCACTTCGTCTTCCACGGCGCCGGTTCGAGGCCCAGCCGCGCGATCTCCGCTTCCGGGGCGCCTTCCCATTTGAGGACGAACGTGTTGCCCTGGTAGCCCAGGTCGGCCATGCCCTCTTTCGTCGTCCAGAAGCCGGAGGCCGTTAGGTCGCGGAAGCTGTTGAAGAACGCGGCGCCGTGCGAAAGCTCGTCCGCCACGTCGTCCGGATAGGCGATCTCGTCGAGCACGCCCCGGCGCTCGGCCTCGCTGCCCTCGACGAACGGCTTGCCAAACCGGCGGCGGCTGTGGGTGTCCAGCCAGGCCAGACCGCCGCGCATGGGCACCTGCATCCAGGAGCGGTCTCCCACCATGAAGTCCATGAACTCGGGCACGCCCAGGGCGGTGGCGCTGCCGGAGTGGTCGTCCGCCGGCAGAATCATGTCTGCCAGCACGCCGACGGTCTTGTATTCGTGCGCGGTGAAGAACTGCGGCTCGAACGCTGCCCCGGCGGTGCGGGCGGCGCCGGCCTTCCGGTGCACCTCCTCCACGTCGAACGGCGTCCACGAGAAGCCCGCTGCCAGGGGCGCGAGCGCGATCATCTTGAGCGATTCCCGGCGGTCCATGGTGCCTTGAGGATTGGGTTAGACTGAATTCGGCGACGCGGCGGCAAGATTTGGGAGCGGAAGATGAATCGAAGAGCCGACGAGCCGAAGAATCGACGTGTGCCCTTCTGGAAGGCAACTTCTTCGATTCCTCGTTTCTTCGATTCCTCGTTTCCTCTAAATCTCTCCCCGCTTGCGCAGGTCGGCGATGTGGTCGGCTGTGCGCCAGGCCATCGCGAGGATCGTCCACGTCGTGTTCTTGTGGGCCTGGGAGACGAACGGGGCGGCGTCGGCCACGAAGACGTTCTTCGCGTCGTGCGCCTGGCAGAAACGGTTGAGGGCGGAGGTGACCGGGTCGTCGCCCATGCGCGCAGTGCCGACCTCGTGGATGATGCGGCCCGGCGCAAGGATGCCGTAGCCCTCTTCGCGCGAGGGCATCGGCGTCATCACCTCGCCGCCCATCGCTTCGATGAGGGAGCGGGAGGCCTCCTGCGCATGCTTGATCTGGTTGATCTCCTCGTCGCTCCACGTCACGTTGAAGCGCAGCACCGGGATGCCGTACTTATCGACCACGTGGGGATCGATCTCGCAGTAGTTATCGTAGCGCGCAATCATCTCGCCCCGCGCCGAGAAGCCGACGAAGGCCCCGTAGAACTGGCGGTAGTCTTCTTTCAGCGCCAGGCCGTAGCCGCCCCCGCCGCGCGGGCGCGGTGTGTTGTTGGCGTCGGCGATGCGGCCGTTGTATTGGTGGACGCCGCCCATGAAGCCATAGCTCGGCTGGCCGCGCCCGCCCCACACCTCCAGGTGGTAGCCCCGCGCAAAGTCGCGGTCCTGCTGGTCGTAGCCGAACCAGGGAATGTAGATGTGCGAGCCGCCCGCGCCGTCCTCGTTGTAGGAAGGCCGGTTCATCAGTTGGGGAAAGAGGCCCGTGACGCTGGCGCCCGTCGAGTCCATCAGGTACCGCCCCACCACGCCGCTGCTGTTGGCTAGGCCGTTGGGATGGCGCGGCGAGGCGGAGTTGAGCAGGAGGCGCGCCGTCTCGCACGCACTCGCCGCCAGCACCACCACCTTCGCCTCCACCTGGCGCTCCTGCATGTCCTGGGTATCGACGTACGAGAGGCCGGTGGCCAGGCCCTCGCCGTTCGTCATCACCTCGCGCACCATCGCGTGCGGGATGATCGTCAGCTTGCCCGTTGCCTGGGCGGGCGGCAGCAGGACGGAGGGCGTGGAGAAGTTGGAGCTGGTGGCGCAGCCACGCCCACACTGCGAACAGTAATGGCAGGGCGGCCGGCCATTGAGCGGC
>JAHEMB010000755.1 GCA_024643915.1 Rhodothermaceae bacterium
CCCCCGAGCTGCCCCCGGTCCAGCCCCACGTCGTTCGACCCCAGCCCGGCGGGCAAGCTGATGCTGTAGAGGAACGGCGCGTCGAACCGGGGAATTTCCAGCCACACCTTCCCGCCGCCCTCGTCCCAGTAAAGTGGGAAGAAGCCGTCGAGCTTCGTCATGCCCTCGGTCTTTTCTTCGATGGAGGGTAGATCCTGAGCGAAGATGGCAGGGGCAAACAGGGCGAGGAGCAGGAAAAGGGATACGGAGCGAGGCATCATCTTGGGGGATTTTTAGATCGAAAGAGGGGCCGGAAAGGTATGAAAGCCCAGGCTCTCAATCGACGAAATTTTTCGTGGCACAGTGAGCAGGGTTCGATGCGCGCCTGGGGATTCACGCCGATGAAGTTGGGATTTACATGACATCCGTCCCGATACACTACATTGGGATCTTCGATACTGGGCCCCCGCCTTCCCGGGGAAGACGTAGGGAGAACGGAGGGGTGTTTTTCAAGGAAGTGTCAACCCCGCTTTCCACTCCATTCGTAAAGTTGCCGTGAGGGCTGCGCGGAGTGTGAACCTGAAGGCGCGCTTTTCGCTATACCTTGAGCAAGCAAGCTCTCAACCAGCCGCCCTACCTCGATGGATCTCATTCGTATCATCTTCTCCGTCATTATCCCGCCCCTGGGGGTCTTCCTCACGGTCGGCCTGGGTGGCCAGTTCTGGCTGAACATCCTGCTGACCCTGCTGGGCTACATCCCCGGCCTCATCCACGCCATCTGGATCATCGCCAAGAAGTGAGTTGGGTGGAAGGAGACGAAGAATCGACGAGAAGACGAAACGAAGATCTCTCTGTCGTCCACTTCCCTTCGATTCCTCGTCTCTTCGTTTCCTCGATTCATACTCACGCCTCCGTTCCTTTTACCGTAACTTCCGGCTTCTAGTGCTGGCCAGCTGAGAAGGCGGATGAAGAAGGCGTTTCAGGTACTCGTTGTGGTGCTGCTCATCGGGGCAGCCCTCGTGGCGGCGTATTTCATTCTGCGGTACGAGCCGGGGGCGCAGCCGGCGGGCGAGACGACGGAGCGGGCCGAAGCGCCGACAGGGGGGACGCCCGGCAGCGTTCAACTCGTCTCGTGGAACATCGCCAATTTGGGTGGCTCGAAGGACGACGCAGAGATCGGCGTGATGGCGAAGGTGCTGCGCGACTTCGACCTCGTCGCCATCCAGGAGGTCATCACTAGCCCGCCCGGCGCCCAGGCCGTGGCCCGCCTCGTCGATCAACTCGACCGGAGCGGCGCGGACTGGGACTACGTCATCAGCGACCCCACGAGTGGGCGCGGTTCGGAGCGCTACGCTTACCTCTGGAAGCCCTCGCGCGTGCGCCTCGTCGGGCGGCCCTGGCTGGAGCAGTCCATCGAGGCGCCCATCGACCGGGAGCCGTTCATGGGGCGTTTCGAAGCGCGGGGGAGTGGCCGGCAGCTGCTTGTTGCCAGTTTCCACGCCGTGCCCAAGGGCAAGAACCCCGCGAACGAAATCCTCCTACTCGACGAACTCCACCGGCGATACACCGACGATGACCTCGTCATCGTGGGCGACTTCAATCTGCCGCAGGATGAGGAGGCGTTCGACGAGCTAAAGGCGCTCGGGTACGCGCCTGCCCTCGTCGGCCAACGCACCAGCATCCGCATGTTTCGCGGCGAGGATGGCCGGCATCTTGCCAACGAGTACGACAACATCTTCTACGAGCGCGCCCCGCTCCGCCCCGCCCGCGTCGGCGTCGTCGATTTCACCGAGCAGTTCCCCGTCCTCAAAGACGCCCGCTACGTCTCGGACCACCTCCCCGTCTACGCCGAGATGCACTGGAACTGAGATCGATTGGCCGGTTGCCGGTTGGGCGTGGGGAAGACGGTCCTTCAAGCTTCAGCCGACAGATGCGCGCGGAGCACGTCGTTGAAGCCGATGAGGTTGAAGGCGTGGAAGAAGTGCAGGATGGCGCGCCGGATGCACCACCGCACGAAAGCGTCGGCATCGTGGTGGGCGGCGACGTTTTCGTAGAGGCGGCGGCGCGCCTCGACCACCGGGAGAGCGGTCCAAACGTAACGGCTGCCTGTTTCCACCAGCCAGTGCTGCCGGTCAGGCGCGAGGGCTTCGAAAGCCTTGCCCTGTTCTCCGGGCCGGAGCCATTTTCGCCAGCGCCCGCTTTCGACGACGGCCTGCCGGAGGATTGCTGCGAAGCCAGAGTTCTTGCCCAGCTTGTGTTCGAGGCGGACGAGCGCCGCCAGCGCCTCGTACTCGACGGCCGAGAAGCCCGGCCCCACGTTGGCGCCGCCCATGCCGCTGAGCGGGTAGTCCTCTGCGTTCTCCACGCCGTCGGTGTAATGGCCCTTGACGAGCAGGCCGTGCCGCCCCGCGAGGGTGGCCATGCGCCGGGCGCGCGCCGCGTCGAAGTGGGCCGTATCGAGCGTCGTGCCGACGTCGCCGACGACGAAGGTGGGGCGGGGCAGGGCGTGCTGCGCCCGGGCCGCGTCGAGGGCGCTGAGGAAGGCGGCGAAGCGCGCCTCGCTGCCCAGACCACCGGCTTCTTCCGTGCCCACCTCGT
>JAHEMB010000756.1 GCA_024643915.1 Rhodothermaceae bacterium
GCCCCCTTCTGCCAGGCAAAAGGGGGCAAGGTTAGCGGGTTATCCTGCTCGCGACGGGCGACCTCAGGGGGTGGCCGAATTGCTTCGGAATCAGTGGCCGAATTCGATCGGAATGGGTGGCTGTCAGTGCCGGATGAATACTCCCCAGAATTGCCGAAGTAAAAGTCCCCACCCCCTCGTAGCCTGAGGAGGTCTCTTCGGTGAGGCCTTGCTTGGGACTCATAGCACCGAGAGTCTTAGGGTCGTCTCGAACGACCGGAGATGTCTGAGGTGCTGAAACTCGAGGGACTATTTGTGATTCATCAGCTGAAAGAGCAAGGGGAGTCGATCTCCGCAATCGCCCGGCGCACCGGTCTAGACCGCAAGACGGTACGCAAGTACTTGAACCGCGGCATCGAGACACCGAGCTACGGCCCCAGAGCACCGCGAGCGCGGGTCATCGACCCGTATCGGGACTATATCCGGGAGCGCTTGGCCCAGTGTCCGCGGCTCAGCGCGATGCGCCTGCTTCGCGAAATTCGCGAATGCGGCTACGGGGGTGGACGTACCGCCGTGACCGACTACGTTGCCGAGGTACGTCCACGCGAGGCGAGCGGGTTCGAGCATCGGTTCGAGACCCCGCCGGGCAAGCAGGCGCAGGTGGACTTTGCGCAGTTCAAGGTCGTGTTCACCGAGCAGCCCGATCGGGTGCAGGTGGTGTGGCTGTTCTCGATGGTGCTCGGCTTCTGCCGCTACCTGTTCGGCCGATTCGTGCTGCGCCAAAACCTCGAGACGGTCGTGCGCTGTCATCTGGAGGCGTTCGCCGAGATCGGCGGGGTGCCCCAGGAGGTGCTCTACGATCGGATGAAAACGGCGGTGCTGGGCGAGGACGAGGAAGGTGAAGTCCACTACCATCCGACGCTGTTGGATGTGGCCGCCCACTATGGGTTCCGAGCGCGGGCGTGCGCGGCGTACCGGGCGAAGACCAAGGGTAAAGTGGAACGGCCCTTCCGCTACGTGCGCGAGGACTTCTTCCTGGGCACCGAGTTCGCCAATCTCGCCGAGCTCAACGCGCAGTTCGAGCGCTGGCGAGCGACGGTGGCCAATCGCCGCGAGCACGGCACCACACGGCGGCGGATCGGGGAGGCTTTTGCCGAAGAGCGGGCGCTGCTGCAGGCCTTGCCCGCCCATCCCTACACGACGGTGCTGCGGATGGAACGGCGCCTGTCGCGCGACGGCATGGTCAGCGTCGAGGGGAACGAGTACTCCGTGCCCGACACGCTCACCCGCCGAGTAGTGGAAGTGCATCGTCTTGCCGAGGAGCTGCACCTCTATGACGCTGGGCAACGGGTCGCCGTCCATCCGCTGCTCGAGGGTCGAGGACTGCGCCGGGTGATCGAGGGCCATCGCCGCTGGCCACCGCCGGGCAACACCCCGCCCGGGCGCTCCAAGCTCCCGGCGCTGGCGCCGCTCGGGTTGCCAGGGGAGCGGGTCGCGGAGCGCTCGCTTGCCGTCTACGAGGCGCGTGGCAAGGCCCTTTCCGGCGCTCCATCGGGCACTGACGAATGCTCGGTGCGATGCCCGTGAGTGCCCTCAGCGTGGGCGCGCCAACCGTACTGGAAAACATCCAGAAGCTACTCGTGCGGCTCAAGCTCGCCCGCGCACTGGAGGTGCTCGACGAACTGGTGCGGCGCCTGGAAACCGGCGAGCTCTCCGCCCTGGAGATGGTTGATCAATTGCTCGCCGAAGAGCAGGCCGCGCGCGAGAATCGCCGCTTGCGCACGGCATCGATGACCGCGCGGCTCACGCGGCTGAAGACGCTGGAGGGCTTCGATTTCTCCTTCCAGCCGTCGTTGGACCGACAGCGCATCTTGGCGCTGGCCGAGCTCGGCTTCGTCGATCGCACCGAGGTTGTGCATCTGCTCGGCCCGCCGGGGACCGGTAAATCGCACTTGGCGATCGCCCTGGGATTCGAAGCGGTGAAGGCCGGCAAGAGCGTGTTCTTCGCAACGCTGGCCGAGATCATCGCCTCGCTGCTCAAGGCTCAGCGAGAGGGCGAGCTTGCCAACCGGCTGCGTTTTCTGAGCCGACCGGCGCTGCTGATCGTCGACGAGGTCGGTTACCTGCCGCTGGAAACCGGAGGAGCGAACCTGTTCTTCCAGCTCGTCAACGCACGCTACGAGAAGGGCGCTATGATCCTGACCTCTAATCGCGGCTTTCGCGACTGGGGCGAGGTCTTCGGCGACAACGTCATTGCCGCCGCCTTGCTGGATCGACTGCTGCACCACGCCGTAGTGATCGAGATCGAGGGCTCGAGCTACCGCCTGCGCGAGCACGCCCACCTGGTCCCCGAGACACTTCAGGCCAACGCCAACCCAGCGCCACCGAAACGTCGCCGCGGACGGCCTCGAAAGCAGGAGACCCCAACGTCACTCAACGGTTGACCGCCGAACCACCCAGTGGCCGGGGGTGGGGATTTTTACTTCGGCACAATTGGGGAAAATTACTCCGGTATTGACAATTGCCCGCCGTTCGGGTGCTACAGTGAACGTGAGGCGATGCTTCGGCTTGCAGACCTGGACCAGGGACCAACGCCC
>JAHEMB010000757.1 GCA_024643915.1 Rhodothermaceae bacterium
GCGAGGGGTCGGTGCGGGTGCCGATATTCAGACGGAAGTCGTTGATGTCCCAGCGGCCGCTGAAGAGGCCGAAGGTACCCACGTCGACCTGACCCGCCTGCGAGACGGTCACGCCAGGAGCCACTTCCACCGAGATGAAGCCAGCGCCATCTTCCACTTCGATACCCGTGGTGAAGCTGGTGCTACCGGTGTAAACGACCTGCCCGGGACCGCCCGCGCTTTCGAAGCCTTCGCCCATCAGGCGGCCACCGCTATCGCGATAGACCACGAGGTTGGCGAGGTTGCCGCGAAGCAGACCGTCGTCGTCGATGTCGAAGTCGCCTTCGGTCAGCCAGAGGACCTCGGAGATCCAGAGGAAGGTGCCGGGCGCGCTGCGGTCAACATCGACCTCATCCGCGTTGATCTCGAGACGACGGAGGTAGAAATTGTCGCCCAGGAGCCAGTCCTGGTCGCCAGTGCCGTTGAAGATGACGCGGCTGGCTTCCTGCACTTCGCACGGGCACATGTCGATGCCCGGGAGGATGTCAGTGTTGTTGCCATCACCGTCGATGTCATCCTGCGCAACGATGCCCGTGCTGAGTTCTCCATACAGCGGCGCCTTGTCCACCACCACGTCGCTGCTAAAGGCGAGGCTGTGGGGGCTGTTCTGACACAGCAGGCTGATCTTGCCCTCGTCGATCACGCCGAGGATGGTGTCAATACCGCTGTCGATGAACGCATCGCCCTGCACCTGGGTGATGCCGCCTGCACCGGCAAGTGCGGGGGTAACCCGCACCGTCGTCGGGCCATTGGCGAGGAGCGCGTCTGATGCGAAGTTGCTGCCCAGGAAGAGCGTGCCGCCTTCGAAGTTGAGGTCCTCTTCAATCGTCACGCCCGTGAGGAAGTAGACGAAGGCACCCGGCAGGATGGTCAGATCGCCCGTGATCTGGTTGAGATCGCGCGCAATCAGGCGACCACCTTCATCGCCGGGGATCCCGTTGTTGGGGTCCACCTGGAGGCCGCCGTCGAACATCGTGGTGCTGGTAAGCACCAACTCCCCGGCGTGAATCGCGGACTCCTGGCCGTTGCCGATGCTGGCGAAGCCAAAGATGTTCTCCGCCTCGTTGGGCACGGCGGCATCAGCGCCCGCTCCGACGGGGGAGCCGAGCTGAATCAGGTTCATGTTCAGATCGCCGTTGCCGCTGGAGGCAAAGTCCCCTACGAAGGCGCGCGTATCGACGAAAAAGTCGCCGGTACCCGTGACGTCCGAGTTGATCGTCAGGCTCGGGCCGACCGGGCCCATGAGCGTGAAGTTGATGTCGATATCGTCTTCGACATCAAGGCTACCAGAAACCACGTCGAGGCGGTTGCCGATGTTGAGCATCGTCTGCGTGGCGCCACCGGTAATGTGCCCCAGTTCGACGATCACGTTGTGCTCGATCCGCAGGTTGCGGATGGAGAGCGTTGGAATGACCGCAGGCGGGTCGTCCTGCTGTGGGATCTGGATGCGCCCCGCGCCGCCCCGACCGCTGAAGGCCAGCGTGCCCGGGCCGATGAACGACTTGTTGGGACCGAAGTCATCCTCGAAAGCCAGGCGCTGGTTGCCGTCCATGGCAAAGGTAAAGCCTGCCGGCGTGATGGTGACCGTGGTGACGTCGTCATCCAGGATGAGGTCCGCGTCGAAGATCACCCGCCCGGAGACGCCTGTCGCCAGCGCCGTGTAGTTGGGGCCTACGCGCGTGGCCGAAAACGAGCTAAAGGTGAATGGGCCGCCGGCAGCGCCGTCGCCCAGAATGAGTTGATCGCCCGGCTCTTCGAAGTCCGACCGGGTGATGCAAAGGAAAAAGGTGTCCGCACCGTCTGCCTGGGCAGCGGTGATGGTCCGATACACCTCGCTGACCTGGAGACCGTCACCGAGAGCGGGGTTTACGACCCCGGCTGCGCTCGGGTCATCCGGGCAGACGTAGGCATCTACGGCAAAAGCTGACGTGCTGCTCATAAAGAGCATCGTCAGCAGAAGACCGTAGAATCGCAGAGAGCTTGTAAGTTTGCTCATATCTGCTGAGTCCTCCATTGATTGGTGATTGAAACGATGTAGGGGGTTTTAGAAAGGTGTGCCTGAAAGCACAAACAGCCTTGATCGAATGATCAAGCCATTTTCCTGAGGGATGAACAGAGCGGACTCAATCCTCAGCATGAGCCCGCCTGATAACGCCGGTGGGGCGCATATCAGTGTCTATACACAACGCCATCCGGCCATACCCAAGCCATCCGGGAAAAAATTTCCTCCCCACCTAATTATGACACAGATCCCGCAAGGCACGGGATCAGCGCGTCAATATAAGCGATGGAGGCAAGGATAAGGAGTGCGTTGTGTAAAGTATTTGTTGACTTCTTCGCCGTGGCCCACGGTCAGGCACGGCGTGGCGTCTCGCTCCGCCCCCCTGCCCGTACCGCCATGGTCGGGCGCCGCCAACTTAACCTCTGCCCTCGCCGCTGCGCTGTAAAAAAGATGCTATAGCCATCGTGTACCCGGCAGATGAGCGACGGGGCCCTGGTCGCTTGCCCTTGCTTCACGCATCGACGCCCTTAAA
>JAHEMB010000758.1 GCA_024643915.1 Rhodothermaceae bacterium
AAGGGCGTGGCACCCGAAGGCCACCTCGACCCGGCGATCTCCCGCGTACGCTTCTGGCGCTACCCGGCCTGGCGCAACACCATGCTCATCCTCAACGCCGAAACGCCTGTGGGCCGCACGTCCATCTTTAAGGGCGCGCTCTGGGCCGGCCGGTTCGCGCAGACGATTCGGCAGTTCCGCTCCGCGCGGTTTGACGTGTTGCAGGAGGAGCAGGACGACAAGGACCTCACCCTTGGCGCGCGGCTAACGTATTTGCAGCAGGCCGGGCCGGGGCTGCTGAGCCTGGCGCTCAACGCCCTTACTTCAGGCCACGAGCAGCGCAACCTCGAATTTGGCGAAGACGGCGCGTTGCTGCCGATTGACGGCGTGGCGGAAGAAGATGCTTACCCGTTGTTCGACTACCGCCAGCATGTGTTCAGCCTGGGTGCCGAATACGAGTTCAATCCGAGGGAGCGACTGGCCCTCACCCTCGGCGGCAGCTTCGACGGCATCTCCACGCCCGAGACGGGCGACAAGCCCGCACGTGATCCGCAGGTCGCGGTGGGCCTGACGAGCGGGTTCGTCTTCACACTCGGCGAGGCGTGGTCGCTCAAGGGTGCGGCGGGGCGGAAGGTACGCTTTCCCACGATGCGCGAACTCTTTGGCGAATCGCTCAACCGCTTCCTCGTCAACCCGGCTCTGCGGCCGGAAACCTCTTTTCTGGCGGAGGCGGGCGCGGTATGGCAGAATCCAGGGGTGGCGGGCGAGGTGATCGGCTTCGTCAACCGCACCTTCGACACCATCGACCAGCGGACGGTGGAGGCGGAGGGGCGTCCTCTCCGGCAGCGCATCAACCTGGATGGCAGCCGCGTGCTAGGGGTGGAGGCGGTCGGTGAGGCGCGCCTCGGCGGCGCTTTTTCGCTCGAAGGACACCTTACGTGGATGCACATCCGCGCCCTTCTAGATAATGGCAGCAGCCGTCCACTCGCCGAGAAGCCGCAATGGCTGGGCACGCTCACGCTCAACTACCGGCCCGCGTCGGGCTTTTCATTCCTCGCCCAGTCGGTCTATACGGGCCGCGCCTTTTCGCCGGATGAGGAAAACGCCTTCCGGCCGTTGCCCACGTCACTCGTTCTCAACACCCGCCTCGCGTATCGCTTCAGCTCTGGTCCGTCGCTCCCCATCGGCGGCGAAGCGTTCGTCCGAGTCGATAACCTGACGGACGAAGTCGTCGTGCCGCAGCTCGGCCTGCCGGCGCCGGGTCGCGAGGTGCGCGCAGGCGTTGAGATTACTTTCTGATGCGTGAAACGTGAAAGTGCCTGACTCCCACATTTCCCTCTCGCTCACTGCTTCCCGCTTACCCCTCACTCCACAGCACGCGCGGGGCGCAGCACGAATTGGCTGTGTGCCAAAGGTGGGGCGACGAAGAGAGGTTTTGTTTTCGCCCAGGTCGTTCGGAAGAGGTCGCTTTTGCGGTAGACGTCGAGGGCCTCGCTATCGTCCCAGTGGCTGTAGGTTGTGAGGATGTTGGGGTAGCGGGCGTCCTGCCAGAGTAAGAGGTGGCGGCAGCCTGGAAAGGCGCGGATCCGGGACGCCGAGGCGTCGAAGATTTCCATGAAAGCGTCGAGGTCGCTGGGGTCGAAGGTCATGCGGACGAGGCGGACGAGCACGGTTGGGGCGGGGTCGTGTGGGTGGGTCGGCGAGCCGAGAAGATACGGCAATCGCTGCGGAGAGCGGGGGACAGCCTGCTCGTGGTCCCTCCCCTTTCTCCACAAAGTAGGGCTGGTAGATTCTCAACGAAACAGGGGATCCCATGACGTTCCCCTCCTGGTCGGGCGGGATGCCGGCAAGCGGGGGGTCGAAAAGAGGCTGGCGATGGCGTAGCTGATCCATCACCTCTGTCCCCTCCCCGCCGCCGTCAGGCCTGTGATCCTGTCGAGGAGGGGAACTCCCATTGCGACGGTGGGAAGAACGTAACAGCCCTGCTTCGACAGAAGGGCGCATACCAATGTTGTTTCTTCCATGAAAGTAACGGCAGTGTCCTTGATCTTTAGCCCTAATTGCTGGTAAATACGGACGATCCAGGGCAGTGCCTGTTTTGCGCAAGATTTTAAACGCTGTAGCGCAGATCAAGAGGCAAGTCCCCACGGTTTTCTGTATAGATGCTGCATCTGCTGCCTCGGAGGGTTCCTCCGGCGGGGGCGTGAGGAAAGTTTTGCATGGGGGATGAAGCACGATCTCAGGAAGAGTTACTGGCGGAGGTCCGTCGGTTGCGGACACAGCTTCAAGAGAGGGAGGAGAGGCTGCGCGCCGCACCCTTGATCGAGCAGCTGCCGGATGCCGTCGTCGTCATCGGCGAGGACGAACGGCTCGTGTACGTCAACCAAGCGGCCCTTCAACTGGCCGGGGTTTCCGATCCTGGAGTGCTTTTGGGCCGCCCCGTTTGGGAGTTTATTCATCCCGAAGACGAGCGTCACACGCGGGAGCGGCGTCGCCTCCTGAAGAAGGGCCAGGCCATCGATTTTGTCGAACAGCAACTCCTCCGGCCCGATGGTCAGACACTGCCGGTGGAAACGGCCTCGGTCCCCATCCT
>JAHEMB010000759.1 GCA_024643915.1 Rhodothermaceae bacterium
GCAAGTCCTCGACGCCGAGCGAGAGGCGTTCGCGGCGCGGGCGGTGCAGCTCATCGTCGTGCTGTACGAGGGAAAGAGCCAGGCGGGCGATGAAGCCCTCGACGAGGCCGAAGCGGCGCGCCTACGTCAACAGTTCAGTATCGATTCCGAGGATTTCCTCGTCGTGCTTCTGGGCCCGGACGGCACGGAGCGCGCCCGCTACGACGCCCCGGTGCAGGCCGAGGTGATCCTCGCTCGCCTCGACTGACTGCCGAGGCAGGCGTCTTCCCAATAACATCCATTGCAAGCACGAGCAAGCAGAATCATGGCCGATTGGAGGGACCTTTTGCAGGCTGTTGGGCGCACGGCGCAGGACGCCGCCGTTGACGTAGAACGCGCCTTTGACGAGCGCAAAAGGCGATTCAAGGAGCGGCTGGGCTGGCCGGGGGCCGTCATGATTCAACCCTACCGGGGGCACGGCAGCGAAACCGAGCTGCGTTTGCGGGGGCGCGTCCTCAAGGACAAGGGCCTCCGTGCGGCCCGTGACAACGACACCGTCTGGCAGAACCTCCTGCAAGCCTACCGCCGTTTCGAGAGCGACGAGATCCCCGGCGTACGGGTGCGGGCGCGCTTACAGGGCGTCGAGGAGATCGTGACGACGGGGGAGGAGGGCTACTTTTTCTTCGACCTCAAGCCGCTCACACCGCCCCCATCGGACCGTCTCTGGCATGAAGTTGAACTCGAACTGCTCGACGACCTCGCGGTTGACGGCACGCCGGTTGTCGCTACCGGCGAGGTGCTCGTCCCGCCCATCGAGGCCGATTTCGGCATCATCAGCGACGTGGACGACACCGTCTTGCAGACGAACGCCACGAGCCTGCTCAACATGGCGCGCGTCACGTTTCTCGACAATGCCCGTACGCGCCTTCCCTTCGAAGGGGTAGCGGCGTTCTACCGTGCCCTCCACCACGGCCCCTCCGGCACCGGGCAGAACCCCGTCTTCTACGTCTCCAGCAGCCCCTGGAACCTCTACGATCTCCTCATCGACTTCCTCGACGTCAACGGCATCCCCGCCGGCCCCCTTTTCCTGCGCGACCTCGGCCTCGACGAGGAGAAAATCATCCAGACGGACCACGAGACGCACAAAGTCAAGCAGATCGAGGACATCCTCCGCACCCATCCCGACCTCGACTTCGTCCTCGTTGGCGACAGCGGGCAGCACGACCCGGAGATCTACCAGCGCGTCATCGACGACTTCCCCGGCCGCGTAAAGGCCATCTACATCCGCGACGTTTCCGAGGACCTGCGTGACGCCCAGGTCCAGGGTATTGTCGAGGATTTGCTGGCGAAGGGCATCGAGATGGTGCTGGTGGCCGATTCGGCCGCCGCCGCCGAGCACGCCGTCGCCCACGGCCTCCTCACCCCGGAGGCCCTGCCCGATGTGCGCGCCGAGAAGGCCAAGGACGAAAGCGCGCTGTCCAATCTGGAGGAACTCATTGGGTGAGGCGTCCTGCGGCAGGAGCGGCGTTTCTACGAGACGGATGACGGGAAGGGCAGCGTGTGACGGGCAAAACTTTTCGTCGTTGTTCTTCCGCACTTATGTGCAAGTGCGACGAGCCGATATATGGAATATCCTGTTCCATACATCAAAAAGGCAGCATCGTGTCGATCTTCAAGCGAGACCTCTTTTCCAAGAGCAAGGACGACGAGCCCCGCGAAAAGCCTTCGGACGCCACCAGGCACCAGCCTGAGGCGCGCCGGAAGCCGCTGCCGCCGCTCGGCGATGCGGACGCCTTCGCCTTTTCGGCGATGGAACTGCGCGACCGCGTCGTCATCATGCTCCTGTTCGAGCAGGTGGTGCAGATCGAGGACGTGGAACGGGCCTGGAAGGACTGGATGGCGATGGGCGGCGAGCGCGCATCGGTGCCGCTCTGGCGCGTGCTGCTGATCAATCCAACCCTCGACCGGCAAAAGATTTTCGCCCAGGCCGCCCGTGTCTATGCCTTCGAAAACGCTCAGATCTCACAAAACGACACGCCCGATTTTCTTCGCGAGGTGCGGGACCGCTTCACGGAATCCCAGTGGCAGCGCCTCATTGAGCTCTGCCTGTTGCCCATCGATCGGGAGCAGGGCCGGTACGAACGGGATCCCCGCTGGATTTTCGCCACGTACGACCCGGCCGCCCCCGAGGTGAAGGCCCTGCTGCAAGAGATGGGGCTGGGCCGCTACGAAGTGCGCTACGCGCCGCAGTCCCTGCTGGTCGCCCTTCAGCGCGCCGCCAAGCTGCCGACCAACGCTGCCCAGGAGTGGATGGACTTTGAGGTCGTCGCTTCGCCCGAGGAGGAAGCTGAAGAGGGCGTGGAGGAAGCTTCCTCAGAAGCAGAGCAGGAATCTCTGGGTACGCTGGCCGACGAGGTCAGCCACCACACGTACGAGCATATCTTCGAAGACGCCCTCGTGGCGGCCGTCCGCGACAGCGCCGACGGCGTCCGGTTTGCCCCGGCAGAGGATGGCAAGGTGGAGATCACGCTGCGATTCGACGAGGCGTGGACGTTGTGGGCCCATGAGGAGCGGGTGCACGCCGAA
>JAHEMB010000070.1 GCA_024643915.1 Rhodothermaceae bacterium
CGCCCGAGCGGCGCTGGAGTCGCAGGATAAGGCCCTCATCATCAGCAAGGAGTGGTTGCGCACAGAACAGATCAACTTCGACCTGGACCTGGGCGATACCGAGAACCTGGTGAAGGCGGTGCGCGAAAACTTGGAGCTTCAGGCTCGGTATTATGAAGCGGTGCAGAAATTTAACGTTGCTGTGCTACGCCTGCTGCGCGCCACCGGGGTATTGGTGCAGAGCGCCGAAAGCGGCACGCTTGTTGAACAGTAGAGGGCTCTGTGCAAAGTGCTAAAAAACTGGCACTTATCCTTAGCCTTCACATTCTTCTTAAAACCCATGCGACATAGATTCTTCTTCACCCTCCTCGCCGGGCTGCTGTTCGTCGGCGCCCTTGCTGCGCCGGCGCAAGCGCAGGACCGCGCCAAAGAGATCCGCACCCTGCTCGAACAGCGCGACCGCGAGATCAAGAGCGTCCTTGGCGACAAGCAAAAACTCACCCAGGCCCAGCGCGACCGGCTCACGGATCTCATCAACGGCGTCATCGACTTCAAGGCCATGGCGAAGGCTGCCCTCGGGCCGCACTGGAGCAAGCTGACGGCGCCGCAGCGCACCGAATTCGTGGCGCTTTTTAGCGACATCGTCCGTGCCCAATCCCTCGCCAACCTCGACGTGTACCGGTCGAAAGTAACCTACGACAAGATCGACGCGAAAGGCAACGATGCACGCGTCGTCACGACGACCGTGTATAAAGACGTGCCCACCGAGGTAATTTACCTGATGCACTTTGTAGACGGCGCCTGGTACGTTACCGACATCGTCCTCGATGAGGTGAGCACCGCCGATGGCTACGCGCGCTCGTTTCAGACAGTCGTCCGCAAGAAAGGATACCCGGCCCTCAAGACCAGCCTTGAGAAAAAGCGCGATAAGCTCAACGCCAGCAGCTAAAGGAGGCGAAGGGAGGGATAGCAGATCCAGGCAGGCTGTAGGCTCTGCTAGGTTTGCCCGTCCTCCGGGCCGTGGGCTTCGTTCGTGCACGCGAATTTCGAGAACCGGCGCGAGGGCGCGGCGTTTGAGTATGCTTCTTTAGAGAAGTGTATCTAACGCGCCTCGTTCCGGTAACCGCCCTCACCCAGGCGAGATCAAGACCGTGCCCGAAGAAGGATACGTCTTACATACCTACGGTCCCGAACAGTACGTGCGTCATGCCGTCACGTCGGTCGTTACGCTGCGGCGGTATGATCCAGATCGACCGGTGGCGCTGTTCTGTCCGCAGAGCCATCATGCCCTCCTGGCACGGTACGGGCTCGACACGCTCTTTCAACACATCGAGGTGTTGCCCGAGGCGCATCGCTCCATCGTCGGGTTTAAGCTGCACCTGCACGAGTTTATGCCGTTCGAACGGTCGCTTTTTCTGGATTCGGACATCATTTGGTGCCGCGACCCCGACCCGCTCTGGACGCAGCTCTCGGCTTTTCCCTTCACCGGCACCGGCCTCGAACGCGCCGACTTTTTCTTCGGCGGTCCTAAAGGCGTCAGCGTGCTGCTCGACGTGCTGCTCGACCGCCGCCGCCGCACCATGCGCCGCTTTGGCCTGACGCACCTGCCGCGGGTGCAGGCCGGCATGATCTACAGCCAGGATCGCGCCCTCACGCAGGCGGTGTGCGAGACGGCCGCCGACTTCCTCGCCCGCCGCGAGGAGACGCATTTCCGCAGCCGCCTCAATGAGGGACGTAGCGAGGAGTCGTGTGAATGGAGCCTGGCCATGGCGATGAGCAGCCTCGGCTTGCCGGTCTTCCCCTGGTTCCAGGGACAGAACAGCCCCCAGCTCGACTTCATTGAGGGGCTTACCCACTACGACGACGACTTCGAGCACGTCGTCTGCCGGTATTACTGTGATCGTTTCATCTATTCGCTACGCGGCCTCGCCCACGAGAACCTGCGCGACGGACTCATTCGCCTTTTCTCCTGGCTCCCCGGGCGGGGCGATTACATCGACGTGACGCCTTTCGCCCTGCACTTCGGCTGGCTGCATCATAAAGCGCCATTCTACGATTTCTCGGCCCGCGCCTGGGCCCGGCTCACCCAGCACCAGCGCACGCCCGTCCTCAGCGATTTGTGAGGGCAGCTTCACCAACGAGCAAATCGGTGCCCCCCGCTCCCCTTAGAAGCGCACGATCAGGTGCCACAGAAACGCGACCTGAGGCATATATTCGAGGGCGGTGAAGAGTGCGAAGACCGAGAGGCCCACGAGCGGATTTGCCAGCAAGAGGAAGAGTACCAGGGGGAAGGTGCCGCGTGCCACGGCGGCATAGTCGTAGAGGGTGCGGACGATGCCGATGAAGGTCAATAGCAACCAGCAGCCCACCAGGACGAGCACTCCGATGAGGGCGATTTTGTGCGAGAAGGTGATGACGACGAGGGACGCCAGCATCACGACGAGGAGAGGCCAGCGCGGCCACACTACCAGCATCAGCGCCTGCCCCGGCTGTAGCGGATAGCGGCGGCGCGAGACGATGGACAGGACGGTCGTCCAAAGAGCCAGGCCAAGGGCATAGAGGCTACCCAACAGCAGGACGAGCTGCCAGGGCTCATTCAGGAGGGCTACTACTGCACTTCGGGCTTGTTCAGGTAGCCATTGCACCAACAGGACGAAGGCCGGCTCATACTGGATCGTGGCGAAGAAGACGGCGCCGAGGATGCCGACGCTGAGGGAGACAGTAAGGAGGAGCAGGGCACTCGTCAGCAGCAGCACGTCGCGGCCTTCGCGCACGGCGTCACGGAAAAAGCCGTGCGCGCCGAAGTAGCGCGGCACCATGTGCCGGAACCGGGGCGAGGCGGCGTAGGAGATCCCGATGACGAGGAGCAGCCCCCAGCCCATCAGGATCAGCACCGGCAGGCCCGGCGCTGGTTGCCGCCCGGCTTCAAAAGCGAACACATCCTGGGTGCCGCTGAAAAGCCCGCCCACCACGTCGAGGGCCGGGCGTGGCGTGCCGTTGACTTTGTGCAGGCCGTAGCGCCGCCCGAAGGGATCGGCCAGCCGTTGGGTGCCGTCGAGGTCGCGCCAGCGATGGACGAAGACGGCGATGGGGGCCGCCGCTGAGGTATCGGCGAGGAGGGGGCCTAGCTGGTCCTCGAAATAGCGGGCCTGCGCCTCGGGCGAATGGGGCACGAAGAGGCCCGCGCCGACTTCGCCGGTCACCCAGACGCCAACGCTGCCCAGCCCAACGGAGACCCCGGCGGAATCGCGCGCCGCGTGCCAGCGCGCCAAGCGCTCACGAGGCGCAGCCTCGTTCAGCGCATCCAGCAGCACAAAATCGACGGCGCTGGTGCAGGCGTCGTCTTCGGCGAAGGAGGTGAGGTAATAGAGGCGGAAGTCGATCCCCTCCGATTGCCCGATGCGCTCGGCGATGCGCTCGAAAAAGGCACAGGCATCGGGGTCGCTGGTGTCGCTGCGGCGGGCCAAGCCGAAGGTGCGCGCCGAGGGGTGGCGCCGCCCCCGGAAGATAGCTGGTTCGAGGAGGCGAAGCGCGTAGCCGAGCGTATCGCGCAGGCGCGCAGCCGGCAGGTGGTCGAAGGGAAGCTCCTGGAAGAGCTGAAGGCCGAGGGTGTCGGCCAGGGTCAGGAGAGTGTCCTGTTGGATCAGGCCCGTCCGCACGGCTTCCACGCCCATGCGGTGCATCCGGCGCAGATCGCGGGCGGCTTGCTGCACGTCGTCCGGCGCCTGCCATACCATCCCTTTAAGGGGCCCCTTGAGGGGCGCGCGTTGTGCCGCAGCGGGCGGAGCGCTTGCAAGAAGTCCGGCGAAGAGGAGCAGTAAAAGGGGGCGCACAGGCAGCAGTCGGCTCTGAAGGTTAGACGTAAAATAACGCAATGACGGCGCGATATGAACAGGCTCGTAAGAACGCTGTAATGAAGATGTTTCCTGCGCCAAGCTTTTACGACTGCGTTACGACGCGGAACTGGAGACCGTGAACGTAGCCGGGGATGCGTAGTAGTCGGCTCCTTAGAGAGAGGGCACACTTTATGTTTCTTCCTCCCTCGTTCCGTACCTCGAATCAAACGTTTCAACATACCATGAAAAAGCTTACCATCCTCGCTGGTCTCTGCACAATGCTGTTCCTCGGCACGCAGGAGGCCTCGGCGCAAGCCCAGATCCAGATCGGTCCGCGCGTGGGCTACGACATCGACGCCCTCGAATCCCTGTTCGTAGGCGCCGACGCCCGCATCTCCGTGATCGGCCTGCCCATCCAGATCAACCCGACCTTCGACTATTACTTCCTGGACAAGGATGTCTTCGGAGACGATAAATTCTACCAGGTTGCCGTCAATGGTCTCTACAACTTCGGTTTTGACAACCAGTTGTTTACCCCTTACGCTGGCGTCGGGGTTGCGATCTCTCGCTATTCGCCGGACGGAGGGGATGGAACGACGGATGTCGGCGCCAACCTCATTGGCGGTGCGGCCTTCGGCTTTGGCAGCCTCCGTCCCTTCGTGCAGGCCCAACTCACGCTCGGCGGCGACGCTGAGCCTGTCGGCCTCGTAGGCGGCCTGCTTTTTAACCTCGGCCGGTAATCGGTTTCTAGCAGCTAGGTTGAGAACCCGTCGCTGCCCTCGTGGTGGCGGCGGGTTTTTTCTATTTCGGAACAGAAGGCGCGTCGAGGATTGAAGGGAGAGAAGAGAGCTGATCCTCCCACTTCAATCCTCGATATGGCCCGCCTGCTCTGGCTGATGGGGTTGGCGCTGTTGCTGCCGGGAGACCGGGGCGCGGCGCCCGAAGGTTACCGGCGTCCCTTGCCGGCGGCGCCGCGCCACATCTACCTCGTCAGCCACGGGTGGCACGCGGGCCTCGTCTTGCAGCGCGCCGAGGTGCCGCCAGGGCTCTGGCCCAAGCCGCCGGACTTCCCGCAGACCGACTATCTGGAGATAGGCTGGGGCGACGCCGGCTTCTACCCGCACCCCGATCCGCCCGTCGGCGTTTTGCTGAAAGCAGCGCTGTGGCCCACGCCGAGTGTGCTTCACCTCGTTGGCTTCGACCGGCCCCCGGACGCGTATTTCGTCCGGCAGGAGGTGGTCCGCATCGCCCTCTCGGAAGAGGATCTGGAGACGCTGGTGCGTTTCATTCGCGCCGCTTTCGCCCGCGAGGAAGGGCGTGCGATCCCGCTGGGGCCGGGGCTCTATGGGGAGAGCCGTTTCTACGCAGCGCGGGGACGCTACACCCTTTTCCACAACTGCAACCACTGGACGGCTGAGGCGATGCGCGTCGCCGGTTGCCCCATCGTCCCAGCCACCGCCCTCACCGTCGAGAATCTGTTCTATCAGGTCCATCAGTTCGCTGAGGAGGCATGGAAGAGTGGAGAAGTGGAAGAAGGGACGAGCCGTTGATCATAATCTCCGCCTCTCGCCTCTCCGCCTCATCATTTCACCAGCATCATCTGCTGCGCCTCGGCGAAATGGCCAGCGCGGAGGCGGTAGAGGTAGAGGCCGGTGGGCTGCGCGGCAGCGTGCCAGGTGGCCTCGTAGCGCCCGGCAGGGAGGGCGGCATCCACCAGGGTGGCGACCTCGCGGCCAAGCAGGTCGTACACCCGGAGGGTGACCGGTCCGGCCTGGGGCAGGTCGAAGGGGATGCGCGTGGCGGGGTTGAACGGGTTGGGATAGCTGGTGCCCAGGCGGTAAGACGTTGGCCTCTCCTCGCCAATCCGCTCCACGCTGACGGCGGCGGGCGTGCTAAAATTAAAGGCAGCGGACCAGTCGCCCGCGCCCCCGTCGCCGAGGCCCCGCACGCGCCAGAAGTACGCTGCCCCCGCCTCCAGCGGCCCGGCAATGAAAAGGGTGTCGGGCCAGCTCGTGGCGTCGTGGACGAGTGCTTCAAACGCCGCGTCGAGGGCCACCTGCAGGTGGTAGGTGGTGGCGTGCGCCGAGGTGTGCCACGCCAGCCTGGGCGCTACCGATGCCGCCACGGCGCCGTTCTCGGGTACGAGCGGCTCGGGCACGGAGGGCACCGGGGGAGCGGCTTCGGTCACTTCCACCGTGGCGGAGGCGGTGTTGTTGGCGAGGTCGGCGTCAGGGGTCTCGGCCTCGACGGTTGCTATGTTCGTGAAGACGCCCGCCGCCATCGCCTCCGTCAGCACTTCGATGATCAGGCTGTCGCCGGCTGCGAAGGAGCCGAGGGCGCAGTTCAGGGCGCCGTCCTCGGGCGTGCAGGCTGCCGCATCGAGCGTAGTAGAGATGAGTCGCAGGCCCTCCGGCAGGACTTCAGTCAGCACGACGTTCGCCGCGTCGAGCGGGCCGTGGTTGCGGAGCGTCAGGCTGAAACGCATTTCGTTGCCCACCTCGGCGGGCGTCGTCGCGACGCTTTTCTCTAGGGTGAGATCGGCGCCTGCCGCGTGGAGGGTGGCTTGGGCGAAGTCGTCGCCTTGCCCGTCGCTGGCTACGGCATCCGGGTCGAAGGCGCCGTGGGCAACGACCTCGGCGATGTTGGTGATCGGCCCGGCAGCGCTGACGCGGGCGACGAGCCGGAGGGTGGCCGACGTGCCGGGCGTCAGCCGGGGCACGCGCCACTGCCCGGCGGAGGCGTCGTAGTCCGCTTCCTCGCTGCTCGCCTCGGCCTCGACGAAAATCAGCTCCGCCGGCAACCGCTCCTGCACTTCCATCAGGGTAGCGATGTGCGGCCCGTCGTTCGTCAGGGTAAGGTAGAACGTAACAAGGTCGCCGGCAGCGGGCGCCGCATCGTCCACCGTTTTCTCCAGGCGCAGGTCGGCCAGCGGCAGGGGGAGAACCGTGGCGTCGTCCGGTGCGGGGGTGTGGGGGTTATCGGTCAGGATCTCTGCGAAATTGAGCCCAGCGAGGCGACCCTGGTTCGGGATCTCGGTAAAGCCGGGTGGCAGCGGCTCATGCACCCACACTTTGTATTCGAGAGTAACCGTGCTGCCACGCGGGATCGTGCCGACGACCACGCGAAAACTACGTCCGTCTGGCGCGACTGAGATGATAACGCCGCGCGACGTAAGGATGGAGCCTTCGACGAGCGAGGTGGCGGCGTCGGGCGCATCCTCGTAGCGCACGCCCAGGGCCGGGGCGTCGCCGGCATTGGTGAGGGTGATGGAGTAATGGATCAGCTTGAGTGAGTCAGCCCGCCCATCGTCGTCGCGGTCGAGGAGCAGGCGGGCCGTCTTGTAGGCAAACAAAATGGGGGCCGGTTCGACGGCCTCGTTGGGCGCACCCGGCGTGTTGAGCGCTTCCCCATCCTGCGGCGACCCGAGGATGTCAGACAGCCCGGCCCGGTCGAAGTCGTTGCGGAGCCAGGTAGCACTGCCGTCGGGCACGCGCGAGGCGCCGCCGACCTTTTCCGCCACGCCGTCAAAGCCGGGCGTGAGGATGGTGCCGGCATACGTCTGGTCAGCCGCGTCACCGTCGGTTACGGTCACGGCATCGACGAGGCGGCCCCAGGGGCGGGCATCGAGTGCGCCGTCGTCATTGGCATCCAAGTCATCGTCTTTGCGCCCCGCGAAATCCTCCACCAGCAGCAGGGTGACGGCGCCGTTTTCGAGGCGGTTACCGAAGAAGCCGGTCGCCCAAAAGCCGCCGGCATCGGCTATGCCCACGTCGAACACCTCATCGATCTCGCCGGGGCCTTCGCCCGCGTCGCCTTCGAGGGCGAGGATCGAGAAGCGCGTGTAAATGGCGTTCGCCTCGCCGAAAAGCTCGACGTATTCGTGCGCATCGAGGCCGGCGTGGTCGAAGACGAACTCGTTGAGGATGGGATCGGCGGCGGGGGGAGGGGGCGGTACGGGGGCGTTGCGGGCGCCCGGCGTGTTGAGGGCCTCGCCGAAATCCGGGGTGCCGGTGAAGCCGGGCAGGCCCGCGCCGTCGGAGTCGTTGCGCGCCCAGGCGCCGCTCCCGTCGGGGAGGCGAGAGGCGCCGCCCACCTTCGCGGATTCGCCGCCGAGGCCGGGCGGCAGCACGTCGGCTGCGTACGTCCGGTCGCCGGTGCCGCCGTCGGTGATGGCCACGGCATCAGCGAGGCGACGCCAGGGGAGGACGTCGAGCGTGCCGTCATCCTCCGCGTCGAGGTCGTCGCCGGGCTGGCCGGTAAAGTGCTGCACCAGCAGCAAAGTTAGTGTGCCGTTCTCCAACGCATCGCCAAAAAAGCCAGTCGTCCAGATCCCGTCGCCATCGGTGGTGCCGACGGGAAAAACGCCGTCAATCACGCCGAGGCTGCTTCCCGCGTCGCCCTCAATCTCAAGGATGAAAAGGCCGGTGTAATCGATCCCTGCATCGCCGTAGACCTCGGCAAATTCATGCGTGTCGGGGCCCACATGGTCGGCGACGAACTCGTTCAGCAGCAGGTTCACCGGGTTGTCCACGAGCGTCGTGGTGGCATCGCCTGGCGCAGGCGTATCCGGGTCGTCCGTCGAAGCCGAAACAGCAAGGTTGGTCGCCTGCACTGCGCCCTGGTTCGCTACCTCCGCAAGGCTCGGCGGCAACGGGCCGTTGAGAACGACCGAGAAAGTGATCGTCGCCTTGCCGCCTGCCGGCACACCGCCCACGTCCACGGCCACCGGTGGCGTGCCGCCTTGCCCGCCCGTTACGCTCCCCTGCGAGGTCGTGATCGAACCAGCGACAAGGGTGGTGTTGGCAGCCAGTGTATCCTTGAAAGAAAGACCGGCGAGGGTCTGATTGCCGGTGTTGGAGAGGGTGATGGTGTATTCGATGACATCGCCGGGATCGGCCAAGCCATCGCCATCCGCGTCGTGTCCCAGTACATCGGTTTTCGCCGCCTCCACCGCTGTCACCACGTCGAGCAACGTGCGGATTGTGGCGCGATCGTTGGTCGAATCGGGGTCGGCAGGGGCTGTCGCCGCGATGCGCGCCTCATTTTCAGTTTCCATGACGCCGCCCGGCAACGGATCATCTACAGTAACAGCAAACGCTACAGAGCCGACCGCTCCAGGCGCGAGGGCGCCGAGGGCGAGGGTGCAGCGGTTGCCAGCGCTTCCGTCAGGCATGCAAACCCAGCCCGGATCGCTTGCCGCTGCGTCGAAGGTCGTGTGGGCGGGCACCGTCTCGGCGATGGCCACGCCCGTGGCCATTTCCGCGCCGAGGTTGGCGTAGCGAAGGGTGTAGAAGAGGCTGCCGCCCGGAGAGCCCGTCACGCTGCCGTCGTCTTTTTCCAACTCCAGGTCCGCCACGCCGCACCGCGCCGAGGCCGCTGCGTTGGGTTCGCCGGGCGAGATACAGCGTGGGCTGAAATCCACGTTGTTCTGGTCTGTGTCGGTGCCATCGGGCAGGCGCGAGAGGCCGAGGGCGGCCTCCCCACCGTCATCTTTAAGGCCGGCGCCGGAGCCCTCGACCAAGCCTGCCACGTCGCCTTCGTAGCTGAGCGCGTCGATGATCTGCCCATTTACGGTGAGGGCTACTGCGTCGGGTGCGCCGTTCTGGAGGGAGGCGAAGGCCCCAACAAAGTCGCAATGCGGCACCGTGGCGGCGTCTGCGCAGAGGACGAAGTAACCCCCCGGCGCCAGATCCACGCCGGGAAGGCTGGTGCTGGCGTAGACGCTGCCGCTGCTGCCGTTGACGAGATCGACCGAGAGGCCGTCGAGGTTGAGCGTCGTCGCGCCGGTGTTCTTGAGTTCGATGAACTCAGCCGTGTCGGCGCCGGGTTGGTCATAATCGATCTCGTTGAGAACCAGGGCGACCGGGTTATCGACCAGCGTTGCGGTGGCATCGTCCGGAGCGGTCGTGCCAGAGTCGTCCGTCACAACATCTGCAGCGAGGTTGTCGCCGCGCACCCTCCCCTGATTCTCTACCTGCATCACCCGCGCCGGGAGGGGCGCGTTTACCATCACCTCGAACGAGATTGTCGCTGTGCTGCCGGCAGGGAGGGTCCCCATCTCCACTACCACCGGCGGCGTGCCGCCCTGCCCACTCGTCACATTGCCCTGCGAGGCGTTGATGGAGCCGGAGATGAGGGTGGTGTGGGGATCGGGCGTGTCTTCTAGAATGAGGGCGGTAAGGGTTTGATTGCCGGTGTTGTCGAGGGTGATGGTGTAGGCGAGGCGGTCGCCCGGATCTGCCCGCCCGTCGCC
>JAHEMB010000760.1 GCA_024643915.1 Rhodothermaceae bacterium
TTCAGGGATGAGTTCGGGATAGGTGAGGCGATTGGGCAGGAGCGGGTGGCAGCCGCAATAGATGGCCTCCATCACCGCGATGCCGAAAAACTCGTGCAGGGCGGTCGAGACAACCACGTCGGCGCGGTGGAGCAGGCGGCTGTACTCGGCGAAATCCTCGGCATAGCCGTAATGGAGGATGCGCTCTGCGTACCGCTCGAACGCCTTCTCAAACTCGTACGGCTGCTCCTTGAAGTGCTCCCCGGCGAGGATCAGCCGGAAGCGGGCGCCCGCGTCGTCCAGCCGGTTCATCAGGCGGAAGAAAGCCTGCGGGTTCTTGTCGTACTCCCACCGCTGGTTCCAGAGGACGATGGGCGGCTTCATGCCCGGTCCCCATTCGTGCGGCGCGTATTCCGACGCAAAAGCATCGTGGGCGCGCAGGTCGATGCCGAGGTGAAGGACCGAGCTTTTGTCGCGTACTTCGCGGACGGTGTGGAGGTGGGTGTAGTCGGGGAAGGCGCGGAGGAGGACGGGCATTGCCTCCATGAACTCCTCGTAGTGGAAGCGCGAGTTGAAGACGACGTGGTCGGCGGCGAGGCAGGAGAGGTAGTTGACGTAGCCGTACGTGTAATCGCGCTCCTCGCCCTCGGGCAGCGGGTAGGTGAGCTGGTTCTCGTGGAAATAGAGGACCACCGGCACGTCGGCGAGGCGGTGGCGCGTCAGGGCGAGGAAGGCCGGCAGGTTCACCATATCCGTCGCGAAGATCACGTCGGGCATGAAGCCTTCGTCGAGCGCCTGGAGTGCCTTGCGGGCCATTGTGACGGCCCCGCCGTGCATTCGCCATTTCCAGAAACGGTCCGTCATGGTGACCGGGTGGAAGCGGTGGCGACTGTGGGCCGTGAGGCCATCAAGGAAGTTGCGGTGCGAACCGCCGTACCAGGGCTCTAGGGCGAGCACATCCATGGCGTCGGATCCAATATGCGTTGAAAGAGAATGAAGCGGGCAGGATTGCTGCCCGCAGCAGAGACCACTGCGCCTATTCGCCACCCGGGACGCCGGGTGGGAGGCTGCCCGGAACACCTCCCGGAAGACTGCCCTGTCGCTCGCCGAAAAGCTCGCGCCGCAGTACGTCGTCCTCCTCCTCGGTCGTGGGGCGAACGATGGAGATGGCGCGGATCTGGAGATTCTCGCGTAACGCGGGATCGCGCACCTCGTCGGCGGTGATGCTCTTCTCCTCGCCCGGCCCAACGCGGATCACCCGCGTGGCCATTTCGATGTCCACGGCCTTCGTATTGGTATTCTTTATGATCATGCCCCGTCGCTTCTTCGCCATGAGCTTGCCCTTTCGTCTGTTCGCTTACGCTGGATGAAACTGCCCACCGCCGTCCCGAAGATAATAAGGCCCTTGCGAAAAACAATGCATCGCCGTATGGTTGAAGGTAGATGAATAATGCGGGTGCTGCTGCCCTCCCCTGCCCTCATGCCCGTATCGCTCCCCTCCGGCCCGCCCGCCGCGCTCGCCAGGCTCCTCGGATCCGGCGGTTCGGCGCTGCTGCGGCTGCTCTACCCGCCCCGGTGCTTGGGCTGCGGCGCCCGCCCCACCGACGACACCGCGCCGCTCTGCCGGCAATGTCTGAACGGTCTGGAACGCGCTGATCCAGGGGTGGTCGCCGCGGAGTTGGCGCGGCTCCCCGATGCCACGGCGCTCAACCATGGGTTCGCCCTGTGGTATTTCGACAAGGAGGGGGCGCTGCAACAGATGCAGCACGCGCTCAAGTACGGCAACCGTCCCCTCTATGGGCGCTTCGCGGGTCGCCTGCTGGGCGATGCCTGGGACGCAGCGCACCCGGCCCACCGGCTCGATGCCCTCGTGCCCATCCCCCTGCACCGCGCTCGGCGGTACGAGCGGGGCTACAACCAGAGCCGGTGGCTGGCTGAAGGTGTCGCCGAAACCCTCGGCGTGGCAGTCCGCGTCGATCTCCTGACACGGCGCCGCGCCACGCGCTCGCAAGCCCGCCTGAGCCGGACGGCCCGCTGGCAGAATGTCGCTAACGCCTTCATCGTGGCAAAGCCAGAAAAGATAGACGGAAAACGCTTGCTGCTCATCGACGACGTGTTGACGACGGGCGCCACCGCCGCCGCCGCCGCCCGCGTCCTGCGCAACGCCGGAGCAGAAGCCGTTACTCTGGCCACCCTCGCCCTCGCGCGGTGACGGTTGAGCACGGTCCGGTCCGTCAAAGAAAATCCTCGATCCTGATCACCCGCTCGTAGGAAGCCGCCTCCGCCGCATCGTTGGTGGCGACGACCAGAAGACCACCCACCGCCCGGTGCGCCGAGGCCACGCGCTCGACCATCGCCAGGCCGGCGGTGTCGAGGTTGGTCGCCGGCTCGTCGAGGAGGAGGAGCGGCGGCGCGGCCAGCAAGGCGGCTGCAAACTTCACGCGTTGCTTCATGCCCGACGAGAAGGTCGCCACAAGATCGTCGGCGCGGGCGGTCAGGTCCACGAGTTCGAGCAGGGTGGTGATACGGTCAGCGGCTTGCGGCAGGCGGCGCGCTTTCGCTAGAAACCGGAGGTTTTCG
>JAHEMB010000761.1 GCA_024643915.1 Rhodothermaceae bacterium
CGAAGAGCCAAGGATTGGCCCCTTCGACGGCAAACTAGATCGCCAAAGGGCCGGGCGCAGCTACCCGACTAGGTAGTTTTTGGCCGCCTCAACCACGGCGGCGGACGGCCAGGGCCACGGCTTCGGCCCGCGAGTTGACGTGGAGCTTCTGGTAGATCTGCTTGACGTGAAATCCCACCGTGTTGGCGCTGATGAAAAGCTCGTCGGCAATCTGCTTGTAGGTCTTACCGCCCACCAGCAGGTCCAGCACCTCCTGCTCGCGGGGAGAAAGCTGATCGGCCTGCAACTCGGGCCGGCGAAAGACCCGCACCACCTTGCGCGCCACCGACGCCGACATGGGCGCCCCGCCTTCGTACACGTCCTGGATAGCGCTGAGAAGCAAGGCCGGCGGGGTGGTTTTTACCAGATAACCCGTCGCACCGGCACACAACGCCTCGAAAACGCGCGCCTCGTCGTCATGCACGGTCAGGATGAGGAACTCGGCGCGGGGCCAGAGCCGCCGCAGGGGGCGGAGCGCCTCCAGGCCGCTCATGCCCGGCAGTTCGATATCCAACAACACCACCTCCGGCGCGAGGCCCGGTGGCTCCGCCAGCACTGGTTCTACCGCCTCCGACGTGCCCACACAGGAGAAGCCGGGCGACCCATCGATCAACAATGTAAGGGCCTGCCGGATGGGGGCCTGGTCCTCAATAACGAAGACGCGGATGGCGGTGGAAGCGATCACGGCGCGATACCGGGTGGATTCCGCTTAAAGTAACCACTTCGGCCGCCCTACCAACTACCAACTCATGTAGTAATGACCTGGGTGGATCGAAAATTATAGGGGCAGGTGCAGGTCGATGCGCGTGCCGGCGCCCGGCGCCGTCTCCACGCACAAGTCGGCCCCGATCTCCCGCGCGCGCAGGCGCATATTCTTCAGCCCGTGCCCCTGGCTCGTCTGCCTCGGGTCGAAGCCCCGCCCGTTATCGGCGATATGCAGCCACAACCCGTGTCGTGTCAGGCGCCACGCCACCGTCACCTGCTTACAGCCCGCGTGCCGCACCGCATTGTGCAGCACTTCCTTGAACAACAACAGTAGGTTGCGCCGCACGTCGATGGAAAGGGCCGGCGGGGCATGCTCCGCCCGGCCTTGCATCTCGAACGCGATCCCCGGCGCCGAGAGCAGGGCCGCCGCGTAATCCTTCATGCGCAGTTCCAGCCCCTCCCACGTCTCCTGCTCCGGCCGGATGGCCCAGACGATGTCCCGCATGTCCTCCGACAGCCGGCGGGCCTGCTCGCCCACCTGCTCGGCCCAGGCAGCGGCCTGCGCATCAGAGGCCCGCCGGATCAACTCGCTGTAGAGCGAGACCTGCGTAAGTCCACTGCCGATATCGTCGTGCAAGTCGGTGGCGATGCGCAGGCGGAGCTTTTCGAGGGCCAGGCGGCGGGCCACGCGCTGGCGGTACCAGAGGACCCCAGGCAGGGCCAGCACCACGACTGCAAGGAGGGAGAACCACCAGGCGCGATAGAAAGGCGGACGCGCCAGCAACGCCTGCCGGAGCACGGGGCCAGGCGGGCTACCGACACGCACGGCGCGGGCCTCGAAGGTGTATCGCCCGGCGGGCAGGAAGGGAAATTCGATGGAACGGGCGGTCCCGAGGTCGATCCAGGTAGTATCGAGCGGGGAAAGGCGGTACTGGAAGTAAACACGCTCGGGCTGGCGAAAGGTGCGCGCGGCCAGGGTGAGGGCGAGACGGGTTTCCCCGGCGCGCAGGCGGAGGGGTGCCGGTCCGGGCCGCACCGGCAGACCGTTCCGTTCGAGGCGGGCCAGGCGGAGGCCCGGCGCGTCGAGGTGTGGAATCTTGCGATAGTCGAGCCGCTGCAGCCGCCCCGGCGCTGCGCCGATCCAGAGGAACCCCTCTTCGTCCTCCAGCACCGCTTGAATGTTCTCTCCTTTTAGCCCGTCGCGCGCGCGCAGTTCGATGAAAGGACGCAGCACGGGCTCGCCGGGCGCCAACGTGAAGCCCTGCAAGCCGCGCCGGGTGCCGACCCACAGCCGACCATCCGGGATTGGATAGAAGGACCGCACCTCTTTGCTCAGCAACCCGTCCTCCAGGCCGAAACGCCGGTAGTGCCAGGTGCCGTCTGCTTGCTGGTACAGGCAGAACAAGGCCTGATGATCTTGAAACGTCCAGCCCCGCCCCGCGGCATCTATCTGCATCTCCGCCAGCGGGATCCCTTTGAACGCATCCAGAATAGCCCGTACCGAGGCAGGCAGGCAGGCCCGGCAGGCGCTACCGAGCGAGTCCCCTTCGATCGTATCCAGGCCCGTGGCCTCGGACGACAGCCAGAGGCGAGCGCCGCCTGCCGAGGCCGCCATCCACTGATACCCCTGCTGCCCGCCGAGCCGCACCGGTGGGCTGCCAGGGGAACGCCGATAGAGGCCGGAGGGCATCGTCACGTACCGTGTGCCGTCTTCCGTCTCCAAGAGGACGTGTTCCGTGCGGTCTGACCGGGCAAGGAAGTGGCCGTTTCGGTACGCGTAACCTGTGATGCCGTTATCCCATTCCATCCACCAG
>JAHEMB010000762.1 GCA_024643915.1 Rhodothermaceae bacterium
TCACTACAACGGGCAGGTCCTCGAAGGCTACGACGCCATCATCCCCCGCATCGGCGCCTCCGTCACGTTTTACGGCACGGCGGTGGTGCGGCAGTTCGAGATGATGGGCGTCTACTCGGTCAACGAGTCGGTGGCCATCAACCGTTCGCGGGACAAGCTGCGCAGCCTGCAACTGCTCGCGCGGGAAGGCATCGGGCTGCCCGTGACCGGCTTCGCGCACTCCACCAAAGCCACCGACGACCTCATCAGTCTCGTCGGCGGCGCGCCCCTCATCGTGAAGCTGCTCGAAGGCACGCAGGGCAAGGGCGTGGTGCTCGCCGAGACGGACAAGGCCGCCGAAAGCACCATCGAAGCCTTCCGCAGCCTCAAGACGCGGTTCCTCGTGCAGGAGTTTATCAAAGAGGCCGGCGGCGCCGACATCCGGTGCTTCGTCGTCGGCGGCAAGGTGGTGGCGGCGATGTTGCGGCAGGGCAGGGCGGGCGAGTTCCGGTCGAACATCCACCGGGGCGGCAGCGCGGCCACGATCAAGATCACCCCCGAAGAGCGCTCCACCGCCGTCCGGGCGGCGAAAATCATGGGACTGAACGTGTCGGGCGTTGATCTACTGCGCTCCAATCATGGCCCCCTCGTGATGGAAGTCAACTCGTCGCCGGGGCTGGAAGGCATCGAAAAGGCGACCGACAAAGACGTGGCGGGCGCCATCATCGAGTTCATCGAGAAGCACGCCCGCCCCCACAAGACGCGCACCAGCGGCGACGGGTGATCCACCCTGCAGGCCGCGCGTTAACTCCACGAACGCACATCGAGATGGCTGAACCTTTAGAGATCGGCGGCGTGGAGATCGCGCCGGGGACGCAGCAGACCATCCACCTGCCCGTCGCGCCGCTATACACGCAGACGGAGATGGCCGTCCCGGTGCGTGTCATCCGGGGGAAGAAAGACGGCCCCCGCCTCTTCGTCTGCGCCGCCATCCACGGCGACGAGATCAACGGCGTGGAGATCATCCGGCGGCTGCTGGCACTCAAGCAGATCAAGAGGCTGCACGGCACGCTCATCGCGGTGCCCGTCGTCAACGTCTACGGCTACACGAGCCGGACGCGCTACCTGCCCGACCGCCGAGACCTCAACCGCTCTTTCCCCGGCTCGCCCAAAGGCTCGATGGCCTCCCGGCTGGCCCACCTCTTCCTCGAAGAGATCGTCGCCAGCAGCACGCACGGCATCGACCTGCACACGGGCGCCGTCCACCGCACGAACCTGCCCCACGTCCGCGCCTGCCTCGACCACGAGCGCACGGTGGAGCTGGCCCAGGCCTTCCGCGTGCCCGTCATCATGCACGCCAACCTCCGCGATGGGTCGCTGCGCCAGGCCGTCCTCGAACACGACATCCCCGTCCTCCTCTACGAGGCCGGCGAGGCCCTCCGCTTCGACGAGCGAGCCATCCAGGTGGGGCTGCGGGGCGTGCTCTCCGTCATGCGCCAACTCGGCATGCTGCCGGGCCGGCCCCTCCCTGCCAACGCCGTCACCCCCCTCATCGCGCGGGATAGCCGGTGGGTGAGGACGCCCGAGAGTGGCACCCTCACGATAGAAAAAGCGCTCGGCACCCTCGTCGAGAAGGGAGACCGGCTGGGCGTGCTGACCAGCCCCCTCGGCGACGTGTCCATCCCCATCGAGGCCCCGATCCCCGGCGTCATCATCGGCCAGACGATGCTGCCGCTCGTCTACGAGGGCGAGGCGCTTTTCAACATCGCCGAGTTGGACGAGGGAGAGGCCGTCGAGGAGACGTTCGACCACTTCGAGGCCAACCTGGACGCGTACCTGGAAGCCGGCGCGGATCCGCTCGTCGAAAGCTAAGTAGGCACAGAGGTATCCTGTCATGGGGCGGCATGCAGCCAGGCGGAAATCCGAAAATCGAGATCCGAAAGAGGCCCTGAGACGACTGCTCTGGGGGATCTGCACCGTTTCAAGATTCGATATTCGGATTTCGCGTTTGGAGGCGCCTTGAGCCGACGCGCCTGCCCTTAATGCGCTGTGCCTATTGATCGCCCGCCGGTTCGCCGTTCCACATATCGACGACATTCTTCCACGATCCGTCCGGCTGGCGCTCCCACACGGTCACCACTTTGTTGTGTGCCGTCATGGGGCTGCCGGATGCATCGAGCGTAGAAATACGGTTCCGCTCGATCAGGTACGCCAGGTCCCCGGAAGCCGCCACGTGGGCCTCCAGGGGCTCCCAACTGATCTGAAAACCAGGGCTCTGTCCAGACGCCATCACGAAGTCGCGGATGGCAGCCTTGCCCCTGATGGCCGGTTGTCCGGGCGCCATCATCACCGCATCGTCGGCCCAATAGCTCAGCAACGCCTCCAGGTCTCCTGCCACGGCGGCGTCCGACCACGCGCGGCTCAATTGCATGAGCTTTTCCGCCTCGGCCTCTTGGTCGACAGACGCAGGCGGCGTAGTAACGAGGCGCGGAGCGCACCCTGTGAGGAGAAAAGATGACAGGACTGCCAGGACAAAGAATGTTTTCATCTTGGTCCTCCGTGTTG
>JAHEMB010000071.1:0-2652 GCA_024643915.1 Rhodothermaceae bacterium
TCTGCCCATCGATCCACACGTCCAAACTTTCCTTACAACTCCACGCATGGTTATCTCCGAAAGGTAAAGCGCAACAGAACCGGATTCCTTTTATCACCTTCACTCGCAATAAACAAATCACCGCCGGGCAGAAAAGCAATACCCTCCGGCTGCTCCAGCGAATCTTCAGGTAGGGGCCAGACCACCGCTACGACGCCATTCCGTTCCAGCACCACCAGGGCCTTCTCAACCGATGAGAGCACATAGATCTGCCGCGTGACGGGATGCACAGCGAGGCCGGATGGCTTGAACTTCTTCGGGTCGCTCAGTTCCTCCCCGAGCGCGCTCAGATCGAGTAAAAACGCGGGCGTCTCCACGAGGGCGCGGTGGACCAGATCGAAGGCGAAAATCGCGCGGTGCCCGTCACGGTCCTTGCCGGCCTTTTCTTTGCAGGCGATGAGCAGGCGAGCAGCGTCCTCGTCGTAGGCCAGCCCCTCGGCGTCGCACCCTTTGGGCAAGTCGAGGTCGTACTTTTCATCGTCGATATCCTCCGCCCGCCAGTCTTCGATCTCATAAAGCTCGCCATCGCTGCGGAGGATATAGAGCCGTTCTCCGACACGCGCCAGGCCCTCGAAGTCGCCATCGCTCGCGAACTTCGCATCACGTTCTCGCTCCCCAGTGAGTAGATTGAGCACATAAAAGCGCCCGTCTTCGTCCTGCACCGCCCCCAGGTGGCCTTCGTCTAGAACCGTCAGCCCAGAGATTTCAGTAAGTTTCTTGCCTAACTCAAAGACGGCGGCGGGCCGGCTGAAGTCGTAGGGTGGCACGTCGCTAGCAAGCGTTTTGACGGGTCGGGATGAGGGTTCGGCCTGCCCGGCGCACGACGCCGTTGCCAGGAGGGTAGCGAACAGGCTCCACAGCAACAGGGTCTGGTAGGCGTTTTTCTGCATGTGGCGCTCGGATAAAAGAAGAAGGTAAGGTTACGAAGGAGGCCTCCCAGGCGCAACACTCCGCCGTTGCCCACGCAGGCCTTTCCGCAGCGCGTTCCGGTCGCGACGATAGACAGGCGCGTATGGACCGCGCTTCACGCATCTTTTGTCTAAAACAACCTGCGGACAGAAACTCGTAAAGGGCGCGTGGATTGAAAGGCCCCCTATCCTGCCGGGACGGCACGGTATTGGCTTGGGGGGAGCGGTCTCTCTCATGGGCAACGCAAAAAACCGGGGTACGCTACAGCGGCTCCTTCCTCTGCATGATCTCCAAGCACTTTAGAAAATTACAACATCGCCTGCGCCTCTTGCGCCCCGGCGACGCCCGGCAGACTTTCCAGGACCGGCTCCTCGCCTATCGCCTGCACGCGACGTTCGAAAAAGACCTCGCCTTGATGGACGTGCGCGGCATACGCTTCTACGTCAGGGGCGCGGTAGTCGAACTCTCAGGCACCGTCGGCAGCGTCCACGACGCCGAACTGCTCAAGGAGTTGGTGCGCCAGCACCACGCCGTTGAAGACGTCGTTTCGAAGCTGTGCCTCAAAGAGCCACCCATCCCCGTTAAGTCCTTCCACGACTGATTCTGTCGCGAAACCGCACACCCCCCTCCTATTTTGCGGCACGCATCCAGGCATTTTCGACGCGCCGGAAGCCCATCCGTTCATAGAAGCCCGAGGAGATATCAGAGTCGCGCAGCACCAGTTCGGTGCCCTTGCAGCGTTCGAGCAGGGCTTCGACGAGGGCGCGGCCCACGCCCAACCGCTGCACGTCTGGCTCCACGGCCAGGTCGCAGAGGTAGCTATGCAAGACGCCATCGGTGAGCACGCGCGCGATGCCGGCAAGTTGCCCCTCGTACCAGACGGTCAGCACGAGCGAGGCGTTTTCGTACATCTGCCACACGCGCTGCGGATCGTCTACCGCGCGCAGCAGGGGCGCACGCCGGAACAGCGTGATGATGCGGGCGGGCGTTAATCCCTCCAATCCCTCGCGGAATTCCAGCTTTTCCAAAGCCTTCCTTTTCTCTTCGGTCAGAGGCATGGTGATGTAATTGGTTTGCGTGAATGGGGGCACGGCGGCGCTCCTCAACCAGCAGCCTTCCCTTCCGTCGTCCGTGATCCGTCGTCCGTGGTCTGTTCCTCTCTGACCCACCGCCACGCGGTCGCCGCCAGCCGAATCGTCTCCCCAGCCTGCGTCTGCGGGTCGACGAACGCGCGGAGCGATTGGCCCCCGGCATCGAGCCACCATTCGTCGTAGGTGCCGAGGAACTGCCGCGAGTGCAAGCGGGCCTGCACCGGCCCCCTATCACCGGGGCGCAGGTGTTCGGGGCGGACGGCGAGGACGTGACCGGTGGGCGGTGCCTCACCGGCGAGGCGGGCGGCGAGGCTGGGATCACGGACGAGGTTGCTGCCGCCAAGGAACTGCGCCACGAAGGCCGTCTCGGGCTCCTGGTAGAGTTGCTCGGGCGCGCCCACTTGGAGCAACCGCCCGGCACGCATCACCCCGATCCGGTCCGAGAGAGCCAGGGCCTCCTGCTGGTCGTGTGTGACGTAGAGGCTGGTGGTGCTCAGCCGGTGCTGCAACAGTTTCAACTCACGGCGCGTCTGTTCGCGCAGCGCCACGTCAAGGTTTGACAACGGCTCGTCGAAGAGCAAGACGTCCGGTCGGACGGCGAGCGCCCTGGCAA
>JAHEMB010000071.1:2662-9980 GCA_024643915.1 Rhodothermaceae bacterium
AGGCCCTGCAGGCGTTTGCGCTCGCCCGCCACGCAGGATTCGACAATATCAATCTCGACCTGATGTACGGGCTGCACAACGGGCTTCTCCTCCAGCCCCGCCAGATCGACGCGGGCGAGCACCTCGGCCACGCGCCGGGAACGTTCTTCGCGGCCCACCTTGCGCACGCGCAGCCCGTAGGCAACATTCGCCCCCACCGTCATTGTTGGAAAGAGCGCGTAATTCTGGAAAACCATGGCGGTCGGGCGCTGCTGCGGCGACAGCCCCGTCACGTCACGCTGGCCGATGAGAACACGCCCATCGTCCGGTTGCTCGAAACCGGCCACGATGCGCAGGAGGGTCGTCTTGCCGCAGCCGCTCGGACCGAGGAGCGAGAAAAATTCCCCGGGGCGGATTTCGAGGGAGACGCCGTCCACCGCCGTCAACGCGCCGAACCGCTTGACGATGCCCTCCAGCCGAATGCCCGCTGTCGATGGCTGCGGGCACCGGGCGGCTTGCGGATTGGGCTGGGTGACCTGCATCATTGAGGATGAGCTGAGAGCGGGCGCACGTCTGCCTCACACCCCGTTGTAGAGGCCGGTTCTTCCGTCACGCCGTTACTTCGCGGACCTGACCGAGCGCGCGGGTGACTTTGTCGGCGGCCTCCTTTAGTAGAATGGCCGTTTCGATCTCCAGGCCGCTCTCCTTTAAGATCTGCTGCCCTTCCTCGGCGTTGGTGCCCTGGAGGCGGACGATGAGCGGCACCTGGATGTCCACGTTTTTCGCCGCCTCCACCACGCCCGTCGCCACCCGGTCGCAGCGAACGATGCCGCCGAAGATGTTGACGAGGATGGCCTGCACGTTGGGATCTTTGAGAATGATGCGGAAGCCGGCCTCCACCGTTTCGGCGCTGGCGCCGCCGCCCACGTCTAGGAAGTTGGCGGGCTCGCCGCCGGCCAGCTTGATGATGTCCATCGTTGCCATTGCTAGGCCGGCGCCATTGACCATGCAGCCCACGTTGCCGTCGAGCTTGATGTAGTTGAGGTCGTGCTCGCCAGCTTCCACTTCAAGTGGGTCCTCCTCGTGCACATCGCGCAATTCGGCGAGGTCGGCGTGGCGGAAGAGGGCGTTGTCGTCAAGGGTAATCTTGGCATCTACGGCGAGGACATCGCCGTCGTCGGTCAAAACGAGCGGATTGATTTCGGCGAGGGAGGCATCACTCTCCTCGTAGGCGCGGTAGAGGGCCGAAACGAACCTCGTCGCCTGCTTGAGTGCCTTGCCCTCGAAGCCCAGCCCGAAGGCCACCTTGCGCGCCTGGAAGGGCCGCAGGCCGAGGACCGGATCAACCCATTCCTTAACGATCTTTTCCGGCGTCTCCTCGGCCACTTTCTCGATCTCCACCCCGCCCTCTGTCGAGGCCATGATGACGTTCATCGACTGCTGCCGGTCTAGCGTGACGCCAACGTAGAACTCTTTGGCGATGTCGGCGGCGGCAGCAATGAGGACGGCGCGCACCACCTGGCCTTCCGGCCCGGTCTGGTGCGTGACAAGGTTCATACCGAGGATGACTTCGGCCTTCTCGCGCACCTCGTTGATGCTTTTGGCGAGCTTGACCCCCCCGCCTTTGCCGCGTCCGCCCGCATGGATCTGTGCCTTGACGACGAATAGCTCGGCGCCGTGCTCGGCCTGGAGTTTTTTCGCCACCGCAACGGCTTCATCGACGGAGCGGGCAACGAGGCCGGGCTGGGTCGCCACGCCGTATTTCTCTACGAGGTCCTTGGCCTGGTATTCGTGGAGTTTCATAGTTTTCTAGCTTCGACGAGTGAACCGAATGTCTGCCCCAAAGGTACAGTAGACAGCCTTAAAGATCGCAATAATTTGCCCTCTGCCGCGACTGGTTGTCAGTTGTTTACAACTTCTTATCTTCAAGGGCCTACCCGACGTCAGACCAACGAGGGTCGCAGGCGGCAGGCTGGATTCGAATACGCTCGCAGTTGCACACGGGAGTCATCCGCCGGGTTCAGCTCAAGTAGGCGATTCCTTACCCGTGAATGGCCCTCCCGTTTGCCGTTCCACAGACCCCGCCCAGCGGCCTGTTTCTAGTATGCTGCGAGACTGGCCACCCGCCTCTCCACTAGACGCTTTCCCGCACTCGCTATCACTCTACATGGTGCTAGTCTTCGACATCGGCAACAGCGCCCTCAAGGGCGGCCTCTTCGACGGCCCCACCCTCACCCGAACCTTCCGCGTCGAACTCAGTCGGCCCGACTGGCCGGAAGCGTTGCAAGGGCACCTCGGCGACCTGACCATCAGCCGCGCAGGCGCGGCGTCGGTGGTGCCCGCGGCGACGCAGCAGGTGGCGGCGGCTGTTGAGGCGGCGTGCGGCGTGCCGCTTCAGGTCATCCGCCATACCATGTACCTCCCCTTCCGGCTCGCTTACAAAACCCCACATACACTGGGCACCGACCGCCTCGCCGCCGCCGCCGCCGCATGGACGCTCTTTGGAAGTGATGAGGAAGACCGGTGGCGACCCGTGGTCTCGCTCGATGCCGGCACCGCCATCACCTACGAGGTGGTGGATCGCAGCGGCACCTTTCTCGGCGGCGCCATCGCCCCCGGCCCACACCTCTTGCGCCGCGCCCTCAAAGACGGCACCGCCCAGCTTCCTGAAATGCCCCTCGAACAACCCGCCACCCCCATCGGCCGCTCCACGCAGGAGGCCCTTCAAGCCGGCGTCATGCACGGCTTCGTTGACGCCGTCGCTGGCATGCTCGCCCGCGTCGAAACGGAGCTTGGCGAAGCGCCTTTCGTCGTTGCTACCGGCGGCTGGGGACTCTTCCTCGCCCGCCACCTCACTGGCATCCACCACGCCGAGCCACATCTCGTTCTTCATGGCGTCCGCGTGCTAATGGATCTGAATGCGTTGCGTACGGCCGTGTGAACGTATGGGCGTTTTTCTCTGGAGGCTCGTCCACACGTCCAAACGTTCACATGTACACATCTCGCTCACGCCGTCCCGTGTTCGCGGAGGAGGGCGTGGATGCGGGCGAGCACCATGTCAATGGCAACGCGGTTGTGGCCCCCGCGCGGGATGATAACATCGGCCTTGCGCTTCGAAGGCTCGACAAATTCGAGGTGCATAGGGCGCACGGTGCGCTCATATTGGTCCAGGACCGTTTCGATAGCCCGCCCGCGCTCTTGCAGGTCGCGCCGGATGCGCCGCATCAGCCGCACATCGTCGGCGGTATCGACGTAGATCTTGATGTCCATCCGCTCGACGAGCTCCGGCTCCGCCAGCACCAGAATGCCTTCGACGATGACGACGGGGCGGGGCGCTACGCGCGTGGTAGTGGCCTCGCGGTTGTGCGTCTTGAAATTGTAGACGGGCTTTTCAATTGCCTTGCCGTCGATCAAACGATCGAGGTGGCGACGCATCAGATCGGTCTCGAGCGCATCCGGGTGATCAAAGTTGAACGCGACGCGCTTTTCGAAGGGGAGGTGACTGAGGTCGCGGTAGTAAGAATCGTGGTCGAGGACGGCGATGCGAGTGGGCCCGAAGGCATCGATGATGCACCGTAGCACCGTTGTCTTCCCACTTCCTGACCCGCCGGCCAAGCCTATCACGACCGGGTTTGGGATTGCCATACCTCCTCCCGGTTCGCGCTTCGTGTCAACCTTATCCTGTGAGCTGTAAGAGGCCAGCCTTAACTTCTATGCTTTTATCATTGCCACCGTGCCGGTCCTCGTCTCCTCGTCGAACATGGAGGCGGCCTCATCGTAGCGGTAGCCTTCGGGGTGCTCCCATTCGCGGAGCGGTTCCAGACTCTCGGCCGTTTCGCGCACGATGAAGTTAACCAATTGCCCACGCAACGGCTTCACGTTGTGCGAGACCGGCTTACGCTCGCCTCCCTCCTCGTTAAAGAACTTCACCTCCACCATCTTATAGTAGGTGTGCTCATCCTCCCACGCCTCCTGATGGACGCCCGGCAGCAGATTCCACACAAAGCGGTCCTTTAGGACCTGGTTGAGGAGCGGGCTGACGTGCGGCCGCCAGAACTTCGACAGCCGGCCGGTTTCAGGCAGGGCAGCGTCCATCCGGAGCCGGTAGTTGGGGATGAGGTCGTCTGGGCGCAGCACACCGAAGAGGCCGGAGAAGATGACACCGTTTTCGAGGAGGCGGCGTTGCGCCCCGGTGGGCAGCCCGGCAAAATCCATCGCCTGGTACATCACGCCGGGGCTGTACCGGTCCAGGGCCGACATGAGCGGCGCGTCGAAGATTTCTAAGTCGAGCTTGACGGCCTCTGCGAGGGTGTCGCCTTTAACGCCAAATAGGTTTTCGAGGTCGTTGCCCTCGCGAATAAAGGCCTGCAAATTGTTGATGAGACGGCGGCGCTCCGGGTTGAGTTCGTTGAAATAATTGAACGTGTTCGACGTGCGGTAGTCGAACATGTCGGGCGCAAACGGATTGCCGCCCGGTTTCTTCCCCTCGGCGGGAGGAAGCAGGATGGAAAAATTGGGCATATGGGTAAGGCTTGAATCCGAGGGAGGCGAAGGAGGTCATCGGGGGGCGTCTTGGGGCGCGGTGCCGGGGCGGCGGATCTCTAGAAGGAGAGCGTCGATGTCGTCCCGAATGCGGCTGGCCTGCTCGCGGGCATCGGCCACGACGGCGGCACCGCTACGGCGGGCCTCGCTCTCGACCTCCCGGCTGGAGAAAACTTCGACGAGTTGCCCGACTTGGCCGCCCAGGTTTTCGAGCTGGTAAGCAATCCGACGCCGGATCTTGCGGCCCTCCTCGGGCGCCAGCATCAGCCCGAGGGCAAAGCCAGCCATGCCGCCCACCACCACGCCCCAGGCGCCGGTCCGCACCACCCGCCCCAATGAGTATTGCTTCATCGAATCATCCGTCGTTTTAAGAAAGCGCAGGCTTCGCCCGCTTAAACCGAGCCAGGCGAGCCGCTGTTTCGCAAAGAGAATACGCCGGCCACGCAGCCCCTCAGAACAACAAAAAAGCCACCGCCGGAGGCCCGACCGCAGCTTTCTGTTGAGCAGCCCCCGCGTGGGCGAGGGTCTGCCACCTCAGCGAATCTTAGCGATTCTTCTTCTTATGGCGGTTCTTGCGAAGACGCTTCTTCCGCTTGTGCGTGGCAATCTTATGGCGCTTGCGCTTACGACCACAGGGCATAGGCTGAACCTCCTTGGCTTCTACGGGTTGTGCAAATGGATAATAAGGGAGTGACTTTGCAGTGGTTATGTTACGCCTTCGCTGTCACCCGTGTTTCTTCCCATTTTGAAGATGGCGCTATTATACCGGCCCTGACGGGCCGGGCGATGCCACGGGAGCGTCTTTATCATGATCATGGCCTCCTTTCTCCTGCCTTAGACGCTCCCTTCCACTGAGATGGGTGGTTTTGCCTCCCGTCGGCACGTATCTTTCCTCCGCTACGGCAGTCAGCACATTCCTCTCTATGCCCCGTACCGCGCATCGTCTTCACGAGTCCAAAGGCTACCGTTACATCGACGAAGGGCCGGTCGGCGGCACGCCACCCCTCGTGCTTCTCCACGGCATGTTGGGGAACCTGAGCAACTGGAGCGTCACTGTCGACATGTTTAGCGCACAGGGGTACCGGGTGCTGGTGCCGCTATTGCCCGTCTACGAGTTGCCCCTTAAAGAAACAAGCGTCTCGGGGCTGGTAGCGTACGTTCATGGTTTCTTGGAGACGTTCGAACTGGCGCCGGTAGTGCTGGCAGGCAACTCGCTCGGCGGGCACGTCGCGCTGCTTTACACCCTCTCCTATCCCGAAGCCGTCTCGGCACTGGTCCTTTCCGGCTCCTCCGGCATCTACGAAGCCGAGATCGGCACCTCGACCATGCGCCGCCGCGACCGCGCTTTCATCCGCGACCGCGCCGCCGTCACTTTTTACGACAAGGCCCATGTGACCGAAGACCTCATCGACGAGGTTTACGAGATCGTCAACGACCGGGGAAGCGCCCTGCGACTCATCCGAATGGCCCGCTCGACGCAGCAAGAGACACTCACGGACGACCTCGCCCGGGTGAAGGCGCCGACCCTCCTGGTCTGGGGCCGCGATGATGCCATCACGCCTCCTGATGTGGCCGAGCAGTTCAAGGACCGTATGCCCAATGCCGACCTCCGTTTCATCGACCAGTGCGGCCACGCCCCGATGATAGAGCACCCGGCCGCCTTTAACGCATTTATGCTCGACTTTCTGCGCCGCATCATCGGCACGCCCGCACCGACGCCTTCAGACGCCTCCTGATGCCCCCAGCGCCCTAAGCGCCCTAAGCGCCCTAAGCGGCCCATGTACGCTTTGCGAACCTTTGACTCGCAGGGTTTTATGCGGCGAAGCACGTCCGATTTGCCCCCCAGAGGCTGCTACACCGTGTGCTATTCTCGACAGTGCCCAGCAGCGCGCCGCAGCGTATCAAGCTGTAGGAGCAAGTACAATGGGCCTTTGTCATAAACCATTGCGTTTTTTGTTTTTGGCACGACCGTTGCTAAAGAGAAAGACAGCTTCGGTGATGCCTCCTTGACCGAAGTGTACAGGTGCAGTCCTTGCACCGCGGAAGGCCTTCCGCTAGCCAGGTGGACGTGTTTGGGTGAGCACGTCTGCCTGGCGTTTTTTTTGCCCTTTTGGATCGGTGCGTTTTGAGAACCTGCCTGGCGGCAACCTCGTTGGAAGAAGGCCCGTGTCTCGCCTCTACCTAACACTTCCTGATGCCTCGTTTCCTCCTCCTCGCGCTCTTCCCGTTGCTGTTTACAGCGTGCTCGCCCTCTCTCTCCCCGCTGTACCGGGATTACGAAACGCAAGAGACAAACGTAAAGGTAGCAACGAGTCTTGAGACCGCCCTCCGCGACGCAGGCTGGGAAGTGGTAGCGACCGATACCCCCAACGTGGTGGCTACCGAGCCAAGAACGGTGCGCCACTGGGGCCTGTACAAGATCGTCGTTTCCCTCGAAGCCGCGCCTATCGGCGGCGAGCACGTGCGCCTCTACTTCCATCCGTACCGGCGCTATTTCACCGGCGGTCGGGGAGCGAGATGCCGTATCTGCCCATCGCCGCGCCCATCACCTTGAGCTGATCGGTGCAGGTCTGATGCCCCAGGCCCCGGCTTCCGCAGTGGATCATCACGCACACCATCCCGGCCTCCAGGCCGAACGCGGCAGCCGCCGCATGGTCGTGGACCTCGTCGACCACTTGCACCTCGAGGAAGTGGTTGCCGCCTCCCAGCGAGCCGAGCTGCGAGGCGCCGCGCTCGCGTGCCCGGGAGCTGATCGCGTTCGGCACCGCGCCGCGGGAGGTGCCGCGTTCCTCGCACC
>JAHEMB010000763.1 GCA_024643915.1 Rhodothermaceae bacterium
CGTCACCGCCGAGGAGGGCGCGCGCCTGATGCAGGCCGAAGTCGAAAAACGTATCGCGGACACGTTTTTGTGAGTGCGGAATGCGGAGTGCGAAATGGCGCAGCCATTCCCGAAGGAAATGCGGAATGTTTTTCAGAATTTATCATTTGCGGTGAAAGGGACACTTTAGCTTTGGCAGATCAAGAACTACTTGCTGAAACGTGAGGGTGCCTGCTTTCAACGCCTCAGCGAGGCACCCTCACGTTTCACGCTTCACAGTTCAATTCTCACGCATCACGCACCATGCAAAAAACACTTATCGTTTCGATTTCAGGCATCCGGGGCATTTTCGGGCAGGGGCTCGACCCGGCGGTGCTGGTGAAGTACGTGGGCGCCTACGGGACGTGGTGCGCTCGCCGTGTAGAGGGCGAAAAGCCCACCGTCGTTGTTGGGCGGGATGGGCGCGTGACGGGGGACCTGTGCGCGCGCCTCGTGATGGCAACGCTCCAGAGCACCGGCTGCAATGTCGTCTACGCCGGCCTCTCGCCCACGCCTACCGTGGAGATGGCGGTGCTGAAGGAGCAGGCGGCGGGCGGTATCATCCTCTCCGCTTCGCACAACCCTGAGGAATGGAACGCCCTCAAGCTGCTCAACGAGAAAGGCGAGTTCCTCTCCGCTGAGGAAGGGGAGGAGGTGCTCCAGATCGCCGAGGAGGACGCGGCTGCGTTCGTCTCCTTCGACCGAATCGGGGGCTACCGCGAGGAGGATTTCCTCGATTACCACATCCAGGCCATCCTAGACCTCGATTTCATCGACGCGGGGAAAATCGCGGCGCGGGGTTTCAAGGTGGTGGTGGATGGGATCAACTCGGTAGGGGGGATCGCGTTGCCCAGGCTCCTCCGGCGGCTTGGCGTGAAGGAGGAAAATATTATCTGCCTCAACTGCGAGCCGACGGGCCGTTTCGCCCATGTCGCCGAGCCGCTCGAAGAGAACCTGACCGAGACGATCCAGAAAGTAGCCGAGACAGGTGCCGACCTCGGCCTCGTGGTCGATCCCGATGCCGACCGGCTCGCCCTCATTGAGGACGGCGGGCGCTACGTGAGCGAGGAGCTAACGCAAGTGGTCGCCGCCGATTTCCTGTGGCGTCTCCGCGAGGGACCGTTCGCCACCAACCTCTCGTCCTCGCGAGCCATTGAGGACGTGGCGGCGCGCTATGGGCAGCAGGTGTATCGTTCGTCGGTGGGCGAGATAAATGTCGTCAAGAAGATGCAGGCGGTGGGGGCCCTTCTTGGGGGGGAGGGAAACGGCGGCGTCATCCTGCCGGACCTGCATTACGGGCGCGATGCCCTCGCAGGCGCTGCCATGGTGTTGCAGCACCTCGCCAACGAAGGCGAGACCCTCTCTGAGGTGCGGCGCGCCCTGCCGATCTATTACATGGCGAAGAAAAAAATCCCCCTAGGCGACCTCGACCCGGACGCGGTGCTGGAGGAGATGGCCGCGCGATATCAGGACGAGGACGTTTCGATGCTCGATGGCGTGAAGATCGACTTTGCGGAAGGCTGGGTGCACCTGCGCAAGTCCAATACCGAGCCGATTCTGCGTGTCTACACCGAGGCGGCCTCCGCCGAAGCAGCGGACGCGCTGGGCGCGCGTTTCGTCGAGGAACTCAAACAGTTCAGCGTGCCAGCGTGATGGAAGGTTGGGCCCAAGCCTGCGTCTCCTAACCCTGCGTTCCTTGATTTCGCGGAGACACCCGGCGGAATTCACAGTGCATTGGTTGCGTGGCGGGTCGGCGGGTCGTATTTTCAATGTGAATTGAAAGTAGTTAGACCCAATACCAGGCTAGGTGCTGCCATGACAGGTCAATCGCAAGCCGCAGGCGGCGCGCGGGGACTGGCGGCTGTGCTGACGCGCATCATCGCGAAGAAGCGGACGGTGCTCTTACAGCGGGGCGGCCCCATTCTTCTCTGCGGCCGCGCCGTGCCCCTCAACTTCTTCGATCCGTTGCCGTTGCAAGCGGCGCTCGCTCGCAATATTGAGGCGGCCCTTGCGGGGCGGCCCTGCCCCTGCTGCACCTGATTCGCCTGTTTCCTGTTTCCTCAAGAGGCGAGCGCCCCCCGACGGGCGGCTCGCCTTTTTGCTTTTAGAACCCAGAGCACTATGGAATCCCAGCCCCGGACCGACCGCATCGACGACCCTTCCTACGACCTCTTCCACACCCGCCGCCGCACGCTCGATCCCATCTTCTCGCCCCAGAACGTGGCCGTCATTGGGGCGAGCGAGCGGGCGGGGAGCGTGGGGCGTACCCTGCTGTGGAACCTCATCAGCAACCCGTTCGGTGGCACTGTTTTCCCTGTCAACCCGAAGCGGGAAAGCGTGCTGGGAATCAAGGCGTACCCCTCCCTGGCCGATGTGCCGGCGGCAGTGGATCTGGCCGTCATTGCCACGCCCGCGTCAACCGTGCCGGGGGTGGTGCGGGAATGTGTGGCGGAGGGGGTGGGGCACCTGCTTGGGATGACTGCCGGCGCTGTGGCCGCGAACCCGGCCCTCGCCCAGGCGCTCGA
>JAHEMB010000764.1 GCA_024643915.1 Rhodothermaceae bacterium
GTCCTCAGGAGGGAGGAGCAGGGACCTGCCGAAACTTTTGACGGTGAACACGGGGCACCGGGCGCGGCGCACCACCTGTTCGGTGACGCTGCCCATCAAGAGGCGCCGCAGGCCCGTCCGGCCGTGCGTGCCGATGACGATGAGGTCCGTTTGATGAGCAACGGCAAAGTCGCGGATGCTGCGGGCCGCCGGCCCCGCCGCCACATGCAGATTCGCGGCCACGTCTTCTTCTTGGGCAAGCTGTTCGAGGGTGTGAAAGGCGTTGCCCTGATCCCGTTGACGTGGCCGTTCCAGTACGTGGAGCAGGTCGATGCGCGCGCTGAAGGCCTCGGCCAATGCGGAGCCATAGCGGAGGCTCAGCCGGGCGAAGTCTGAGAAGTCTACCGGGACGAGGATGCGCCGGATGGCAGGGGCGAGAACCGGGTCGGCATTGGATTGGATGGTGAGCACGGGGCAAGGCGCACGGCGGATCTCCTCCTCGGCGATGCTGCCCAGCAAAAGCCGCTCAACGCCGTCGCGGCCGTGGGTCGCCATCACGATCACGTCCATACCGTAGGCCTCGGCGTAGGCGCGGAGCTGCGAGGCCGGGTCCCCTGGCGTAAGTTCGGCGCGCACCACGGATACACCTTGCTGCCGCGCGGTACGCGCCAGCACCTCCCACTTTTCCGACAGGCGGTCGAGCAACGAAGCGTATGCGCCCTGCTCGGGAAAGTACACGGCGTACCCTTCTGCGTCAAACTCGTGCATCTCCGCGACGTGAACGACATGGAGTTCAGCAGCAAAGGCCCGGGCCAGATGCATCGCGTGGGCAAGCGCTCTCTCTGCGAGGAGCGAGAAGTCGGTCGGCAGGAGCACTTTCTGGATTTGGAGCATTGCCGTTTCTCGATTCTTCTGGGAGGTATCGTTGGTCGGGGTCTAGTCTTGTCTGACCTCCAACATAGCTACCGGAGAATCTGAGGGCCATCCGGCGCCCCCCAGCGGCCCGCGTCGGGGAAGTATGGTGACGGGCGTAGGGCTTTCGCTTACACGCGAGGAAGGCGGATGCAAAAGGTGGCGCCCTCGCCCTCGGCGCTTTCCACCGTCAGGGTGCCGCCGTGGCCCTGGGCGATGATGTCGTAGGAGAGACTCAGGCCCAGGCCGGTGCCCTGGCCCGTCGGCTTCGTCGTGAAGAACGGCTCGAAAATCTTTTCCCGCACGGCTTCCGAAATGCCGCCGCCGTTATCCTCCACCTCGATCTCAACCGCATCGCCCAGGTCGCGGGTGCGGACGGCGACGCGTGGTGTGTACTGTCCGTTGAGGCGCTTCGACTGCTCGTAGACGGCGTAGAAGGCGTTGTTCAGGAGGTTGAGGAAAACGCGCCCCATCTCCTGCGGCACCACCGAGACGGCGCCGACGGCAGGGTCCAGGTCCCAGTCGAGGTGGGCAGTGAAGCGCTCCTCCTGGGCGCGGAGGCCGTGGAAAGCCAGGTTGAGATATTCCTCCAGGAGCTGGTTCAGGTCTGTCGGCTGGCGCTCGCCGGGGCGGCCCCGCGAGTGCATCAGCATGGCGCTCACGATGCCGTCGGCGCGTTCGCCGTGCTCGCGGATCTTGTCGGCGCTCATCCGGAGATCCGTCACGAGCGTCCCGATCTCCTGCAGGGCCGCCGGGGAGAGGCCGTCCTCCTGAGACTGCACGGCCTCGGCCAGCTCTTCGGCCAGTTCGGTCGAGAGCAGGGCGAAGTTGTTGACGAAGTTGAGGGGGTTCTTGATTTCGTGGGCGATCCCGGCGGTGAGCGCGCCGAGTGACGCCATCTTTTCTTTCAATACGAGTTGTTGCTGGGTATCCTGGAGTTGCATCAGCGCGGCTTGCAACGCGTCGTTTTTATGCTCGATTTCTGCCTTCTGCCGGGCCAGATCGAGGTTGGCGGCCTGAAGGGCGTCTTGCTGCGCCTGGAGGCGCTTGGCCTGCTGATGCATCTGCTGCTGGGCCTGCCCGAGCGAGGAGGTCATCTTATTGAACGAGTGGGCGAGGCTGCCGATCTCGTCGCGCGACACATCGTGGAGGCGGACATTGAGGTCGCCCTCCGCCACGCGCCAGGCGGCACGTTCAAGCTGTCGGACGCGGCCCACCGTGTATCGTACGAGCGTGCCGGCGAACAAGGCGGAGCAAAGGATGGTGCCGGCGAGCAGTGCCCACGTGATGTTGCGCGCCGTACGGTAGCGCGCCCCCGCCCGCGCCGACCGCTCGGAGGCGATACGCTTATTGAACCTAACCAGCTCCTTGAGGGCGCCGCTGAATTCGGTGAAGACTGCCCCTGCTTCGCCCGCCAGGAGGGCGACGGCCTGCGCCTTCTGGCCGGATTCGTAGAGGGAGAGGAGGGTAAGAAAATGATCCTGATAGGCCTCCCACTTTTCGTCGAAAGCGTGGTAAAGGCTGTCCTCACGGGGGAGCAGGACGTCCTGCCATGTGGCCTCGGATATGAGCCGCTCGTAGAGGTCACGGTCGGCGTTAATGGCCTCGATTAGGTCGATCATTTCATCGACCAGGACCTGCTCGGCGGCGG
>JAHEMB010000765.1 GCA_024643915.1 Rhodothermaceae bacterium
CTACGGTCACGTCGGTAAAGGTCGGCGCAGCGGCGCGTTCGGCAGGCCGCGCGGCTTCGGGCGGCGGCGCTGCCGGCTCGCACCCCGCCGCGAGCAGTCCCAGCACGGCCAGGATGCCGCCTATGGAGAGAAAACGAAGCGGCAGCCTGGTCCTACCCAATCCGCTTACGCGGTTTGGATAGGGACGTATGGGCGTGTGGACGTGTGGACGTATGGAAGAAAAAGGCATAGCGGGTGGAGATCAGAGGGATGGGGACGAAAGGCGTGCTTCGACGTGCGTGGGAAACGCATCTTTGCGCGCTGCGCCCTATCGGCTACGCACCGCGAACCGCCGACGGAGGTTACGCCCCGACCAGGCCGAGCGGCGGATAGGTCTTCCACCGGCCCCGCGTGAAGTCGGGAAAATCGACGGGACGGCTGCGGTGGGCCACCGAGTATTCCGACAGTTCGCAGACAGCGCTCAGGGCTGCCGCGTCGTAGACGTTCATGTCGGTGGGCAGTCCTTCGCGCAGGCACTTGATGAGTCGATAGTCTTCGAGGAAATCCATGCCGCCGTGGCCGGCGCCCGCTGCCTGCGCTTCGATAGCTTTCCAGAGGGGATGGTCGAACTCCTCGGCGTACTGATCCGCTGGATCCCACCGATGCCCCTCGCTGCGCCCCTCCACGTAGACGCGGTCGGGGTAGCCCTGGAAGAGGCCCCGCGTGCCCTGGAGCATGTTGATGCGGCTGTAGGGCCGGGGCAGGTTGGTGTCGTGGCTGAGAAAGATGGTCCGTCCGTTGGCGGTGTGCAAGAGGCTGACGTTCACGTCGCCGAGGGCGTAGGTCTCCTGGCGTTTCGGATGCCCCGCCGGATAATGCTCCTCGGCCCAGCGTTGCAACCCCCGCGACGGGCTGCTCATCGACACGAGGTACTCGAACCGGTCGCCCCGGTTGATGTCCATGCAGTTGGCGATGGGGCCGAGGCCGTGCGTCGGGTAGAGGTTGCCGTTGCGCGTCTTGGCATGTTCGCGCCGCCACAACCCTTCGTCCTTGTCCTCGAACTTGATGGCGCGCAGGTCGTGCAGGTAGCCGCATTCGCCGTGGAGGATCTCGCCGAAGACGCCCTGCCGCACCATGTTGAACACCATCATCTCGGCACGTCCGTAGTTGACGTTCTCCATCATGACGCAATGTTTCCGGTGCTTCTCGGCGGCCTCTACCAGCGCCCAGCAGTCGTCGAGGGTGTAGGCAAAGGGGACCTCGCTGGCGGTGTGTTTGCCGTTTTGCATAGCGGCCAGCGCGATGGGCACGTGCCAGCGCCACGGCGTCGCGTTATAGACCAGGTCGAGATCTTCTTCGGCGCACATCCGCTCGAAGTCGGTCTCGCCACGTGTGTACAGGGTGGGTTCGGGCTGCCCGGCCTCCACGACGATCTGCCGCGACCGTTCGGCGTGGGCTTCGCGAATGTCGCAGATCGCCTTGACCTGCGCCCCTTCGATCTGGACCAGGTTGCGCACGTGGGCAGTCCCTTGCAGTCCCACGCCGACGTACCCGATCCGCACCACGTCCATCGGAGGGGCTGCGAGGAAGGCTTCGGGAGCCGGGCCGAGCGCAGCGCTCTGCGCCAGACGCGCCTCGACGGCATCCGGGGCGGCTTCGTCGGGCGAGGAACAGCCGAGGCCGGCGGACCCAACGACGGCGGCGCCGAGACCCGCCGCGCCCAGCTTGATGAAATCGCGGCGGTCCAGACCGCCGGTCTGCGCTTCAGAGGAGGTTTTCTTGCGCTTCATGGCTCTTCATTAACGTGATCGGCCCGCTGTGGGATGTCCCGGCGTCGCAGAGGAAGCAGGGACGTTTCCGGGCCATCTTAACGCGGGGCTCGATGGAATTCAAGCGCGCCCGGTCGCGACGCCTCCCCTACGCCGACGACGGGGGGTTGATCCGGATGCGCGCCGAAGTTGCCCGGCGCGACGACGGCAGCTAAGGTCAGGTCGTCGACGGTCGGGAAGAGGGCGGCGTCTACGCTCCTGATTGCGTATTATGGGGCCTCGCGCTCCCCGTCACGCCCCTCGCCTACCCGTATGGAACTGGCCGCCGTCGATTGGGCCATCATGGCCGCGTTTTTTGCCTGTTCTTTGGCGATCGGCCTGGCGGTCTCGCGGACGGCGGGCCGGGACTTCAACGCCTTCTTCCTGGGCAGCCGCCGGATGCCGTGGTGGCTGCTGGGCGTCTCGATGGTGGCGACGACCTTCTCGACCGACACGCCCAACCTGGTCGCCGACATCGTCCGCACCGACGGCGCCTTCGGCAACTGGACGTGGTGGGCCTTCCTGCTGACGGGGATGCTCACGGTATTCCTCTACGCCAAGCTCTGGCGTCGCTCCGGGGTGCTCACCGACGTCGAGTTCTACGAGATCCGCTACTCGGGCAAGCCCGCCGCCTTCCTGCGCGCCTTCCGGGCGCTCTACCTCGGGATCCTGTTCAACGTCATCATCATGGCGACCGTCACGCTGGCGGCCATCAAGATCGGCAGCGTGATGCTGGGGTGGACGCCGGTGC
>JAHEMB010000766.1 GCA_024643915.1 Rhodothermaceae bacterium
CAGCAACTCAAAGGACACGACCTCGTCGGGCATTTTGAGGACGACGAACTGCGGCGTCTTATCGTCGGCCCCAACGCCGAGGTCATTCAATACCTGCGCGGCGACGACGATCAGCCCGACGGCGCCGTGCAGGCTTCCGCCGACACGATGTTTTTCTTCTTCGAGGACGACGAACTGCGGCGCCTCGACGCCGTCGGCGGGATTGAGGGAACGCAGTACGCCGAGCGCCTGCTGCCCACGCCCTTCCAACTCGACGGCTTCCGCTGGGTCCCAGATGAGCGCCCGACGAAGGCCACCCTCCTGCAAGAGGAACGCGTCCGTCAACGCCTCGGCCAGCCCGCGATGCCGCCGCCGGTGGCTACCGAGGCCCCGCCAGAGCCGGAGGACACGGAGATCGCTACGGATGAGGCCCTGCTGCCCGTGGTGCCCGTTGCCCCAGAGCCTGAGCCTGCCGAACCGGATCCGATCACGCCGCCTCCGGGCGACGCGGCACCGAGGGAAACCGCCGCTCCTGCGCCCTCCGAAGCGGAAGCACCGCTGGGAGACGGCTGGGGCCTCGTCCTCGCCTCCGAAACCGGGCAAGCTGAGGCTGAGGCGCGGGCTGCCGGCTATCGCGAGGCGCTGCAAGCGGAAGCCGGCAGGGTGGCGGTCGTACGCAGGATAGTGGGCGGCGTCACGCGCTACCGCGTCATCTTCGGCCCCTTCGGCACCTCCGCCGAGGCGCAGGCCGCCCTCGCCCGCCTGGCCGGACGCCTGCCGCCGGACGCCTGGGTGGTGGGGCTTTAGGAGTTCGTACTTTGCTCTTCGTTCTTTGGGATGCTCGCCTTCGACCTTTTCCCGAGAACCGAAGAACAAAAGCGAGCCCCGATTCTATCATCGGGGTGAACGCTGCGAGCGTACCAAGCACAAAGAACCAAGCCCAACTTGATGCAGGACCTTCGCATCCCTCGCAAGACCCCGTCGGCGCCCCGTCGCGAGGCGCCGACGCCCACGCCCCTCGTACTGCGGGCGGTGCATTTGACCAAGCGCTACAAGAAGCGCGCGGTGGTTAACGACGTGAGCCTGCACGTGCGGCAGGGCGAGATCGTGGGGTTGCTCGGTCCCAACGGCGCGGGCAAAACCACCACCTTCTACATGATCGTCGGCATGGTGCGGCCCGGGCAAGGGCGCATCTATCTCGGCGAGAAGGACGTGACGCGCCTGCCCATGTACCGCCGCGCCCGCCGGGGCATCGGCTATCTGGCGCAGGAGACCTCCATCTTTCGCCACCTCAGCGTCGAGGACAACTTGCACGCCGTCCTCGAATTCCAGAAGCTCAATCGAAAAGAGCGCCGCGCCCGCGTCGAAGAGCTGATCGAGGAGTTTGGGTTGCGGCACGTGCGCAAGTCAAAGGGCTACATGCTCTCGGGCGGGGAACGGCGACGCACCGAGATCGCCCGCGCCCTCGCCACGCGCCCCCGCTTCTTCCTCCTCGACGAGCCGTTCGCGGGTGTCGATCCTATCGCGGTGGAGGACATCCAGGAGATCGTCTCGGCCCTGAAGGAGCGCGGCATCGGCGTACTCATCACCGACCACAACGTCCACGAAACGCTCGCCATCACGGACCGCGCCTACCTCCTCTACGAAGGCCAGATCCTCCAGCAAGGCACCGCCGAAGCCCTCGCCGCCGACCCCGAGGTCCGCAAGCGCTACCTCGGTGAAAAATTCACGCTGGAACGGTATCAGTAGGTGCCGCGTGCGAGGGCGCTGAGGTATCTTCGAGGGGTTTCCTCGTGGGAGCGCTGGCGTGGGTTCTTCGTTCTTCGTGCTTTGTTCTTCGGGGTGCCATCCCAATGCTTTTTCCAAAGAACGAAGAACGAAAGCCACCGAAGGGAGCGTACCACAGGGAGCGGAGCGAAGGCGAGCGTACTACAGTGAGCGTCCCAAACACAACATGAATCTTTTCGACGAATTCGCCTGGCGCGGGCTGGTGTACCACACGACGCCGGACCTGGCCGAGGTGATGGCTAAAGAGAAAGTGACGGCCTACATCGGCTTCGACCCGACGGCGGCGAGCCTGCACGTGGGGAGCCTGCTGCCCATCATGGGGCTGGCCCGCTTGCAACGCTTCGGGCACACGCCCGTGGCCCTCGTCGGCGGTGGCACCGGTCTCATTGGTGATCCCAGCGGCAAGACAAAAGAGCGGCTGCTGCTGAGCGACGAACAGGTGCAGCAGAACGTGGAGGGCCTTCGCGACCAACTCTCTCGTTTCCTCGACTTCAATGCTCCCAGCAACGCCGCCCGGCTCGTGAACAACCACGAATGGCTCGGGCAGATTTCGTTCATCGAGTTCCTGCGCGACGTGGGCAAGTACTTCACCGTCAATTACATGATGGGGAAGGAGTCGGTGAAGCGGCGCCTGGAGAGTGAGGAGGGCATCTCCTTCACCGAGTTCAGCTACCTCCTCCTGCAAGCCTACGACTTCCTCGTGCTGCACGACCGGCAGGGCTGCACCGTGCAGATGGGCGGCAGCGACCAGTGGGGCAACATCTGCGCCG
>JAHEMB010000767.1 GCA_024643915.1 Rhodothermaceae bacterium
TAATAACGACATCGATAAATCCGCTCTCATCCCCCCCCCGTGTGGCAGCAAAGACGACGCCCCCCACGACGAGGGCCGCAGCCGGCAGCAAGAAGGAAGGCTTTTTCCAGAATGCGGTGGGCTGAGCCGGCTCCCAGACTTCCTCAAGCCGATATTGCGACTCCTGCTGATAACGCCGGACGACCCGCGCGCTGAGATTGATCGGGACCGGCGGCACACCCCGGCGAAGACGCCAGGCGATGTTCTCTCCGGCCTGAACGATGCCGTATTCCGGGAAGCGTATCTCGCCCTCGCGCAGGAAGACGACGGCTTCGGCGCCGTTGAGCCCCATCTCGTAGAAGGCTGAGCTACAAAGCTCCGACTGAATGCCGAGAATCCGAACGAAGAAACATTGCACCGCATCCACCACGATGGCGCCCTTCTCAACGACGAGTTGCACCCGCGAGCGTCCTTCCACCGTGGTGTCGCCCACGACGTACCGGCCCTGCTCCACTGTTTCTTCGTGCTGCCCCGGCACGACCACCGCGCTCTCGAAGAGCAATTTGAGATACAGGTCGCGCTTCGTGATCTCAAGGAGGTCACGAAACAGCAGCGAGTCCGGCGGATCAGCCAGGATCGTCCGCGACTCTCCCAGGCGGGTGAGGCGGGCGTGGGGCGAGGCATGATTCAGGGGACGGCCCCGCTCTCCAATCTCCCGGACCTCCCCTACCCGCGTCTGCGCCCACGCTTCGGCGGGAAGGGCCACCCCGGTCAGGACTATCATGCACCCCATCCACCCGATCATGCGCCACACCAGCATCCATTCCCTGTCAACGGTACCTATCCTTCTTTTCATACCTTTTCTCCGCTATGTTGGAGGATAGCCTTCCTGCTTCTTTATGCTTTCTTGCCCCTCCACTTTTCTTCAACCCTTCCTTACTTCAACGCCCCTCGCCGGTCTCCCATCGCCATTTAGTGGTTATCTAGATAGGCCGCAGGCACCCTCTACGTTTTCAAAACCCTTCGGTGCATTCGTTTTCGTAACACACTATCCTATAGCCCGGATTGAGACCTATCGCCCCCGGCGCTTGACTTCTCCACACGGTCGCGCCTCCCTCACTACCGGATCGCCGCGTCCTTTTCGGCAGGGCACAACTTGAGTTTTCCTTTATCATACAGAAAATTCGCGTCCTGACCAAGTTTTTTTGAATTGGTCGCCGGTCAATCTCTGCAACAGATTGTCCGCCGCCGGGTTTATCGCCCGCACTTCCTGCAGGCGATAGCTCTGTAAGCGTTCCTCTGAACAAACCGAGATGACCAACCGGACGACCCAGGCGACGCCTCCTTTTCTTTCACTCGAAAAGGTCTCAAAGATCTACCAGCGCGGCCCCAACAGGGTGGTGGCCCTCCGCACATTCAGCCTCGCCCTGCCGGCCGCGCAGTTCACCGCCGTCGTGGGGCGGAGTGGCTCGGGCAAATCGACCCTGCTGCACCTCCTCGCCGCGCTCGACCACCCGACCGAGGGCGAGATCACTGTGGGACCGTGGCGGCTGTCCGCCTTCGACCGCCGCGAGCAGGCCCGCTACCGGCGGGAGATGGTCGGCATGATCTTCCAACAGTTCAACCTCATCCCGTCGATGACGGCCCTGGCGAATGTCGAACTACCCCTCGTGCTGGCCGGCGTGGCACCTGCCGTTCGCCAGGCGCGCGCCGCCGAATGCCTCGAACGCGTTGAACTCTCGCACCGCCTCGACCATCGTCCGACCGAACTTTCTGGCGGCGAGCAACAACGCGTGGCCATCGCCCGCGCCCTCGCGCTTGATCCGCCCCTGCTCCTGGCCGACGAGCCGACCGGCAACCTCGACTCGGTTACGGGCAAGCAGATCGTGGCGCTTCTGGCCCGGCTTCAGCGGGAACAAGGCAAGAGTATCATCGTGGTCACGCACAGCCTGGAGGAGGTGGCTCCCGTCGCCACGCGCGTGGTCGAATTGCACGATGGATCCCTTTTGCGTACTGACGAAAAAGGTCCACGCGGCGCCACGGAATCTACAGGGTAACCTTCTGGCAATCATCGACTTGCGGGGCCTGCTGTTTGCCAAGTTGTTACGATTTGCGGGTGGCGGTGTAACGCTTTGGTCACAGAAAGACAGTAGTTTCAAGCACCGGGCCTGGATAGGTTTTTCGCCCTGTCCCCCAGGCTTTACCGTTAAGTGTTCAGGCGCGTTTATGAAATCCATCCTCTCGCCAGAGGAGTTGTCCATGCTTACCAGCGTGTCGCCTCAGAGCGACGCGCAGAACGGCGCTGCGTTGCCGTCGATAGCGGCGCCCGGCGAGGGAGCACCTCTCCTATCCCAACGTGAACCTCACCTCCGCGCCGTTTTTCACGGCACATTTGAATTCATCGGCGTGCTCCGGCCGGACGGTGCCGTCGTCGAAGCGAACCAGACGGCGCTCGACTATTTTGCCCTGAGGCGCGACGAGATCGAAGGACAACCTGTTTGGGAGGTGATACGCCCGGCCTTATCGCACGAGGGCGTAGCGCGGCTACACGCGGCCGT
>JAHEMB010000768.1 GCA_024643915.1 Rhodothermaceae bacterium
TCGGCCCCGCCCTCGTTCATTCTCGCTTCTCGGACCCTATTCACAAACAGGCTCTGAGGCCATGAACGCGCTGGGCAAAAAACTCCTCCGCGAGGTATGGAAGCATCGGGGCCAGATGCTCTCCATCGCCGCCGTCGTCGCGGTGGGCATCATGACGGTGTTGACGATGCGTGGCACCCACGAGTCCCTCGTGCACTCGCAGGCGCTCTATTACCGCGACGCACGCTTCCCCGACGTGTGGGCACAACTCAAGCGCGCCCCTGAATCGCTCCGCCGACGCATCGAGGACCTCCCCGGCGTTTCGGTGGCGGATACGCGCGTCACGTTCGCCGCCACGCTCGACGTGCCGGGCGTGGACGCGCCTGCCCTGGGCCGGTTCGTTTCGATCCCCGAGGACGGCCAGCCCCGCCTGGCAAAACTCCACCTCAAGACGGGCCGTTACGTTGCGCCGGGGCGGCGCAACGAAGTCGTCGTCAGCGACAACTTCGCCCTCGCCAACGATTTCATCCCCGGCGACACGCTTCGCGCCGTCATCAACGGCCGCTTCCGTGCCCTGGAGATTGTGGGGACGGCCATCTCGCCCGAGTACACCTACGCCGTCCCGCCCGGCGCGCTCTACCCAGATGACGAGCGCTTCGGCATCATCTGGATGAGCCGCAAGTCGCTCGGCCCCGCCTACGATATGGAGGGTGCCTTCAACGAGGTCGTGCTCACGCTTGCCCCCGGCGCCGACCCGAACCACGTCCTTGCCGGGCTGGATCGGCTGTTGGCACCCTACGGTGGACTGGGCGCCTACGCCCGCGAGGACCAGCTCTCGCACCAGATTCTGGCGAGTGAACTCGATCAGAACAGGACGATGGGAACAGTGATCCCGGTAGTCTTCCTGGCCGTCGCGGCCTTTCTGCTGAACATCGTGCTCAGCAGGATGATCGCCACGGAGCGCACGGAAATCGCCGTGCTGAAGGCTTTCGGTTACAGCAACCTCGAAGTGGGGCGGCACTACCTCCGCTTCGCCTTCGTGGCCGTGATGGCGGGCGCGCTCCTCGGCATCGCCCTCGGCATCTGGCTCGGTCGCCTCATGGTCGCGCTCTACGGCGACTTCTTCGATTTCCCCACCTTGCGCTACGAGGTGAGCTGGAGCCTGGTCGCCCTCGCTGGCGGGGTGAGCGCGCTGGCAGCAGCGTTGGGCGCGCTCGGGGCCGTTCGCCGGGCCGTGACGCTGCCGCCTGCCGAGGCGATGCGGCCGGAGCCCCCCGCGCGCTTCAAGCCGGGCTTCTTCGAGCGGGTCGGGCTGGGGCACGTGCTGCCTGCGGCGGGCCGGATGATCCTCCGCAACGTGGAGCGGACGCCCCTGCGGAGTGCCCTCTCGGCCGTCGGCGTGGCGTTTGCCGTCGCCATCCTCGTCATCGGGATTTTCATGTTCGACGGCGTCGCGTACATGATGGACCTGCAATTCCGCAGGGCGCAACGCGAGGACCTCTCTCTTACCTTCAACCGGCCGCTCTCCCAATCGGTACGCTACGACCTGGCGCACCTGGAGGGTGTGACGCGCGTGGAGCCGTACCGAGTCGTGCCCGTCCGGCTGCGCGCAGGGCACCGCGAGCGCGAGGCGGCCATCACCGGCATGGAGCCGGGGGCGAGGCTGCGGCGCATCGTGACGGCGGGCGGCGGGACGCAGCCCTTGCCGCCGGAGGGCCTGGTGATGAGCAAACTCCTTGCCGAGGAACTTGGCGTGGCCACCGGGGAGGGGGTGACAGTGGAGGTGTTGGAGGGCGCGCGGCGCACCGCCATCGTGCCGGTGGCCGGCATCGTCGAGGACTTCCTCGGCATCTCGGTCTACATGAACCTGGAGGCGCTGCATCGGCTCGTGCGCGGTAGCCGATCCATCACGGGGGCCTTCCTCGCGGTCGAACCTGAGGCGCGGACAGCGCTCAACGCTCGGCTGAAACGGCTGCCCGCCGTGGCAGGCGTGGCCTCGCCCGCGCAAATGCTGGCATCGTTCGAGAAGCAACTTGCGGAGGGGCTCTTTATCGGTGTGTTCTTCATCCTCGGCTTCTCCAGCGTCATCGCCGTGGCGGTCGTCTATAACGGCGCGCGGATCGCGCTCTCGGAGCGGGGGCGCGAGTTGGCCAGCCTCCGCGTGCTCGGCTTCTCGCGGCGCGAGGTGGCCGTCCTCCTCCTCGGCGAGCAGGCGCTCATCACGCTCGCCGCCATTCCCCTCGGCTGGGCCCTCGGTTACGCCCTCGCCGCCGCCGTTGCCGCCGGGCTCCAGACGGAGACCTACCGCATTCCCTTTATCGTCAGCAACCAGACCTTTCTCTGGTCCGCCCTCGCTACCCTCGTCGCCGCCGTGCTCAGCGGGTGGATCGTCCGACTGCGGCTCGACCGTATGGACCTGATAGAAGTCCTTAAGACTCGAGAATAGTGACCTATGAAAAAGCGTACACGCTGGATTCTGATAGGGGGCGGCCTCCTTGCCGTGGTCGTCGTGCTGCTCGTCGCGACCTCCGGCAGAGCCCTGGAGGTGGAGA
>JAHEMB010000769.1 GCA_024643915.1 Rhodothermaceae bacterium
GGACTTCGTCGAGGGCCATGGCACGGTGAACGAACCACACCACTACCGCTACCGCGCGGGGGGCATCGAACCGGGTGCGCATCGCTTCCGGCTGAAACAGATCGACTTCGACGGCGCCCACACCTTCAGCGCCAGCATAGAGGCCTACGTCGAGTTGCCGGGAGCCTACCTGCTCTCCGACATTTATCCGAACCCGTTCAATCCCCAGGCCACCTTCACGCTGACGGTCAAGACGGAGCAGCAGGTGAAGATCGAGGTCTTCAACATGCTGGGCCAGCGTGTGGCGCAGCTCTTCAACGGCGCCCTGGAGGCCGAAGAGAAGCAAACCATGACGTTCGACGCCAGCCACCTGCCCAGTGGCCCCTATATCATTCAGGTGGCCGGCGAGACGTTCTACGACTCGCGCAAGGCCCTGCTGCTGAAATAGGAACCTAGTGCGCGTGCCTCCCTGAGTGAAAAGGGCGGATACGCAATGCCCCTTTGGCTGCTTACAAACGCCCCGCGCCCAGACCGAGCGCGGGGCGTTTGTCTTGTGACCTTCGCCTCCCCCTCCCCATTTCCCGGACTCCCCGCTCCCCAATTCCCCGGCTCCCTCAAGTCGCTTCCTCGAAAGCCTCGCGCGTCATCTTTTCGAGAGGCGCCAAGTCGCGCCTCGCCAGGTCACGGTTGACGCGGTCGAGTTGTGCGTCGAGGAGCGCGTCCAGGGCCCGCTGCTTTTCCGTCAGGCGGGCGGCGAGCGTTTCGGCCCGCTGAAGCTGGGTGTCGCTGGGGCGACCCCCGTAGGAGAGGACGCTGCTGTAGAGCGACGCCAGTTCTTCGCGGAGTTGCTCCTCCCCCGTCAGCCACCCCCCCTCGCGCGTGGCGACGAGCGTCTTGTGGATCTCCGTCAGCGCCTCCTCGAACGCCTTCAGTTCGTTCGCCGGCTTTCTGCCGTCGAGGGCATCGCGTCGGTCTTTCGCCTGATCGCGCAGGTCCGTGAGGGCCCCGGCGGTGTAGGCGAGATCCTCGATCAGATCGTACAGGCGGAGGGTCGTCTGCTGCTGGAGGCGGCGGTCCTCGGCGCTGTGCGGCAACGTGGGGTCCGGCACGGCGGTCACCGCGCCCTCGTACACGGCGTCGCCCTTGACGAGTCGGACGGTGTAGGTCCCCTCTTCCACCTGCGGCCCCGTCATGGCCCCACCCACGAGCTGCTTCGCCGCCGGCACCTTGGGCGGCTTTTTGCGGATGGCCCACTCGATCCGATTAAGCCCCGCCCGCCGCGAACCGGGCAGGGTCGAAACGATATCCCCGTCCTCGTCCAAAATCTCCACGCGCAGGTCACCGAAGATGTGGCGCTTCTTCAGGAAGAACGTGATGGTGGCGACGTCCGGCGGGTTGGGACCACGGAACTCGGCGCCGGGGAATTCCTGAAGGCTCTCCGGCAGGCTCAGCCGCACGGGCCGGTTGTCGAACAGGTGTACGTCGGCCTGGAGCACCTCGGGCGTGAGTTGGCGGAGCGTGGTAATGTCGTCGAGGATCATGATGCCGCGCCCGTGGGTGCCGAGAATCAGGTCGTGGGCGCGCGGGTGGATGGCGAGGTCGAAGACGCCCACCGGCGGCATGTTGCCTGTGATGCGCGCCCAGCTTAGCCCGTCGTCCACGCTCGTGTAGAGGCCAAACTCGGTGCCCAGAAAAAGCAGGTTCGGGTTGACGGGGTCCTGGCGGATGACGTGGGCGTAGCCGTCGAGGGTCGAGTCGGCCAGGGCCGTCCACGTCTGCCCGTAATCCTTCGTCTTGTAGACGTAGGTCGCCATGTCGCCCGTGCGGTGGCCGTCGAAGGTGGCGTAGGCGGCGGCAGGGTCGTGGCTGCTCGCCTCCACCCCGCTGACCCACGTGTTCGCCGGCAGGCCGGGCACGTTGGCGATGACGTTCGTCCAGGTCGCGCCGCCGTCGCGCGTCACGTGCAGGTTGCCGTCGTCCGTCCCCACCCAGATCACGTCGGCATCGCCAGGCGCATCGCTGATGGCGTAGATCGTCGTGTGGTTCTCCGCCGTCGAGTTGTCGATCGTCAGGCCACCGGACTCCGCCTGCTGCTGCTTCGCCGGGTCGTTGGTGGTCAGGTCAGGCGATATTCTCCGCCAGGACTCGCCCCGGTCCTCGGAGCGATGGAGGAACTGCGAGCCGACGAAGATGACGCCCGGCACGGCCCGGCTGAGGTAAACAGGCGTGTCCCAGTTGTAGCGGTACTCGGGGTCGTCGGCGGCGGGCTGGGGCTGGAGGTCCTTCGTCTCGCCCGTGTCCTCGTGGTAGCGACGGATGTGGCCGCCCTGGTACTGCCAGTAGGTGATGTCCGGGTCGTTCAGGTCAGGCAGCACATAGAAACCGTCGCCGCCGCCAAGGTTTTCCCAGTCGCGGTTCTGGATGCCGTTGGGGCTTTGCGAGGGGCCGCACCACGAGCCGTTGTCCTGCAAGCCGCCGCAGACGTGGTACGGCTCGTCGAGGTCGTAGGCGACGTGGTAGAACTGGGAGACGGGGAGCGTGTCGGCCATCGT
>JAHEMB010000770.1 GCA_024643915.1 Rhodothermaceae bacterium
GACGACCACCGCCCGTACCTGTGTTTTGAACTCGACAGCCCGCTCCACGACGACCTGCAGCGGCAGGAGAACGATGCGCGGAAAGATCGCCTGCTTGCTCTCGCCGGCCTGCAGCTCTACCGCGTCCGCCCGCGTGGGGACGTGGATTTTAAGGCGCTTCTGGAGGAGATTGTCGGTGGTTTTGCTGCCTGAAAAAGCTAGCGCCCGATGACGTCCTTCGGCATGTGCATGGCCACGAGGACGTGCGGCACGTCCACCACCTCGGCGATCTTGAGGTCGGCGGCGAGGGAGGCGAGGACGTAGGCGTCGTAGCGGTCCAGGCCGTGCGCTTCCTCCAGGTAGTCGATCATGTAGCGAACGGCTTTCTTTGCAGCCTCGTCGAGCGTTTCGGCGAAAGCGGTGACGGCGTAGTAGTCGTCCGTCTCGTACTGCGGCTCCTCCAGGGTGCGCCCGCCCTTCAGCACATTTACCTCATAGACGATCCGCATGGGCGCCTCAATGGCCGTGCCGCAGACCTCGCCCATCCCCTGCGCCGCGTGCGTGTCGCCGATGGAAAAGAGCGCGCCTTCGACGAAAACGGGGAAATAGACCGTCACGCCCTCCACCAGGTGCGGGTCGTCCATGTTGCCGCCGTTGGCGCGGGGCGGGATGGTCGAGAGCATCTCCTCGATGGCCGGGGCCACGCCCATCACACCGGGGAAGGGCCGCAGAGGGATCGTGATGTCGTCGTTGAAGCGCGCGACCGTGCTGCCTTCCTCAAACGTGTAGGTTTTCAGGTAAGGCTCGGGGAAGTCCTCCGCGAGGAAGCCAAAGCCGGGCACCACCGCGCTCCAGCCGTAGGCGCCCAGTTCGATCTCGTGGAGCGTGACGGCGAGCACGTCACCGGGCGCCGCGCCCTCCACATAGATGGGGCCGGTGAGCGGGTGGATCGGTTCGAAATCGAGGTTCTTGACGGCCTCCAGGTCGGAATCGGCGAGAATCTGCCCGTCCGAGGCTTCTTCCGTCTGCACCTCGACGACGGCGCCTGAAGGCACGCGCAGCACGGGCGGGATGGCGCTGCTGAACTTGTTGTGCGTCTGGTCCTGCGTGAGGCGATACTGCGGCGCCGGCGTTTCCTGCGCGAGGGCAGAGGGCACGAGGCAAAGCAGGAGGGTGAGAAAGGTAGGGAGGAGCCGTTGCATGGCGAAGATCCGGCTGATGAAAGATGTAAATAGAGCGGCTGCACAAAGATAGCATTCGCCCGGCAGGAACGAAACCTTCTTCCAGAAGGGAGAAGGAAAAGTAAGCGCCAATCCTGAGGGTTATGCCAGATCGACAACGTCCGGTGGTGGGGATTGATCTTCGTCGCGTGGAGCCTGCCCGTCGGCGCGGCGGTGGGCCGCGAGAGACTCAGCTTCGATAAAGATGAGCTTGACCTGTTGCTCCTCTGCCCGGATGGCGCGTTCGAGCCGGTCCACGGTCTCCTCGATCTCCGCCGCGCGCTGGCCGGGTTTGAACTTCACCTCGAGGTTGAGGAGGATCTGCTCCGGCCCCATGTGCATCGTCAGGCCGCGCACCACCTCCTGCACGCACGGCTCCTCGCCGGCCAGGCGGTGGACGGTTGCCATCACGCCGGGGTCCGCGGCTTCGCCTACGAGGAGGCCCTTGCTCTCGTAGAGCAGCAGGCTCGCCACCAGGCACAGGATGACGCCGATGAGGAGGGAGGCAGCGCCGTCGTAAACGCTGTTGCCGGTAAGCTGGGTCAGGGCCAGCCCGCCGAGCGCCACGAGCAAGCCCGCCAGGGCGGCGGTGTCTTCGAGGAGCACGGCGAAGATGGTGGGGTCCTTGGTGCCCCGGATGAAGGCCCAGATGGAGGCGTCGCCCTTCACAGCTTTGAACGCTTTCCACGCGATCCACCACACGATGCTCTCGAAGACGATGGCGAGGGCGAGGACGATGTAGCTCAGCGTGGCGTCGCCCAACTCCGCCGGGTGGCGCACGTGCTCAATGCCTTCGTAGATCGAAACGCCGCCGCCCAGCCCGAAGATGAGCACGGCTACCATGAGTGTGTAGAAATACAGCTCCTTGCCATAGCCGAACGGGTGCCTCGCGTCCGCCGGGCGTCGGCTGCGGCGGATGCCCAGCAGCAGCAGCCCCCCGTTGCCCGTGTCGACGAGCGAGTGGATGCCTTCCGACAGCATCGCCGAACTGCCGCTGATGCCGGCGGCGATGAACTTGGTCACGGCAATGGCGGCGTTGCCGACGATGGCGGCGTAGATTGCCTTCTTGGAAGAGGCCATACGAACAGTTTACGGTTTGCGGTTCTCGGTTTCCGGTTCGGGTGCCTCGTTGAAGATAGGCTTTCCAGCCGTTAACCGTAAGCCACAATCCACAAACCTTCTCTATTCGTAACGTAGGCTCTTCACCGGATTGGTGAGGGCGGCCTTAAGGGCCTGCCCGCTCACTGTCGACAGGGCGATGGCGAGGGCCGCCAGCCCGGCGGCTGCGAAAATCCACCAGGGGATCTCGATACGATAGACGAAGTCTTC
>JAHEMB010000771.1 GCA_024643915.1 Rhodothermaceae bacterium
AACCTGCCGTACTACATCACCAGCCAGATCCTCTTCTCGCTTTTGGATGCCCGCGCGCACCTCGCCGAGGCCGTTTTGATGATGCAGCGCGAGGTGGCAGAGCGGCTGGTGGCCGTGCCGCGCACCAAAGCCTACGGCATCCTGAGCGTGATGACGCAGGTGCTGAGCCAGCCCGCCCTTGCCTTCCGCGTTTCCCCTAACGTCTTCTATCCGAAACCCGACGTAACGAGTGCCGTTATTCGGCTGGCCTTTGACGAGGCCCCAGGGGGCGAGCCGGCGCTCCTGCGGCCCGTTGTCCGCGCCGCCTTCAACCAGCGCCGCAAGACGCTTCGCAACAGCCTCAGCCGCTGGACGAAAGACGCCGGCCTCGCTATGCCGGAAGGCTGGGAAGGCCGCCGCGCCGAGGAGCTGGCACCCGAGGCATTTGTATCGCTCGCGGAATATCTGGCGGCCCAGGGGTAGTTTCCCCGCCCCGCCGTGAGTAGCTTGCCTTTCGACGAATCGAGGAAACGACGAATAGAAGAATCTACGAGGCTTTCTTTCTAGCTTCTCGCCGATTTCTCTACGTTTGTCTCTTTGATTCCTCGTCTCATCGTCTCTTCGATTCTAAAAGCAATGGCCGAGGTCGTCACACAAGCCAACGAGCGTCCGCCGGGCACCCTGGAGGTGGACGCCCAGCTGGTGGAGGACATCACCGCGCTGCTGGAAAGCGGGCAGCAGGGGATGGTCCTCAACCTTGTGGCTGATCTGTATCCCGCCGACCTGGCCCGTCTGCTCAGCCACCTCCCTTTCGAGGAGGCGCAACAGCTCTTCCGCTGGCTCTCCGAGGAGGTGGGCAGCGATGTGGTGACCGAACTCGATACGTCGTTCCGCACCGAGCTGCTCGAAGACCACCCGCCCGAGCGCCTGACCCGCCTCATCGACGAGCTCGATACCGACGACGCGGTGGATGTGTTGTCCGAGTTGCCGGACGATGTGGCCCTCCAGGTGTTGCCCGAACTCGAAGACGCCGAGGACTTGCAGGCCCTCCTCGGCTACAGCGAGGACAGCGCCGGCGGCATTATGGCGACCGAGTACGTGGCCGTGCCCGGCGCGTGGACCGTCGCCGAGGCTACCGAAGAGGTACGCCGCCACGCTGAAACGGTGGAGCAGATCTTCTCGGTCTTCGTGGTGGACGATGAGGGGCGGCTGGAGGGGCTTGTCTCGCTCAAGGCACTCCTGCTCTCCCGCGCCGACGCCCTCATGCACGCCATCATGGAGGACGACCCCATCTCGGTCGCTACCGAGGTGGACCAGGAGGAGGTGGCGCGCATCATGGAGCGTTACGACCTCATCTCGCTCCCCGTCGTCGATCACGAGGGCCGCCTGGTGGGTCGCATCACCATCGACGACGTGGTGGACGTGATCCGGGAGGAGGCAGAAGAGGATTACCAACTCGCCAGCGGCGTGACGGGGGGCGAGGAGCCGACCGACTCGATCCTGCGCATCTCGCGGGGCCGCCTGCCGTGGCTGCTCGTGGGCATGGTGGGGGCGGGCCTCTCGGGCGTCGTCATCGGCTCGTTCGAGGAGGCGCTCGAACGGGCGGTGGTGCTCGCCACGTTCATCCCCATCGTGATGGCCATGGCGGGCAACGCGGGCATCCAGAGCTCGGCTATCGTGGTGCAGGGCCTTGCCTCGGGCGACGTGTGGGGCACCGACATGGTGCAGCGGCTGGGCAAGGAGTTCACCGTGGCGCTCATCAACGGGCTTGTCCTGGCCGTCGTTCTGGCCCTGGCGGTGCTGGTCCTGCCCATCAACGCGGAAGCGGGGCGGCTGGCGATGACGGCGGGGCTGTCCCTCCTCATCGTCATCATCATCGCCACCTGCATTGGAACCGTCGTTCCGCTCTTGCTCTACCGCTTCGGCATCGACCCGGCCATCGCTACAGGCCCCTTCATCACCACCAGCAACGACATCCTCGGCCTCGCCGTCTTCTTCCTCCTGGCGACGCTGATCTATATCTGAGCGAAAACGCCCGTGCCCGGGGTTGCGGCCTGTCCAATCAAGAGCACTTGCGGTATCAGGCATCACGGGGTCGCCGTATCCACCGCTCGCCAAAGGTACCAGCTTGCGACGGAGCGGTAGGGGCGCCAGCGCTCGCCGTGGCGCACCAACTCGGAGGGCTTCGGCAGGTCGTCCAGGCCGTAGGTGAGCATGAAGCCCTTGCGAACGCCGAGGTCGGTGACGGGCAGCACATCGGGGCGGCCCAGGCGAAAGATGAGCAGCATCTCCACGGTCCACGGGCCGATGCCGCGGACGGCGGTGAGCCGTGTGAGGATTTCATCATTCCCCATTTCCTGCAACGTAGCCAGGTCCGGCACCACGCCGTCAAGGGTTTTGGCGGCGAGATCTTTCACGGCGGCGGTCTTGGCGCGCGAGAGGCCGGCGGCACGGAGCGTTTCGTCATCTATTTCGAGGAGCTGGGCCGGGGTAGGCGGGGCGCCGTCGAAGTGGTCGAGGACGCGGCCGTAGATGGTGGCCGCCG
>JAHEMB010000772.1:0-2086 GCA_024643915.1 Rhodothermaceae bacterium
GAAGGGGCTATACTTGACGCCGGCCTCGCCGGAGCGGATGGTGGTGGTCATACAGCCGGCCGCCAGGCCCGCCACGATGATGAAGATGAGGGCGCCGACGGCAAAGCGCCCGGCAGCACGCGTGAGGTTCGGATAGTTATTCGCCATATCGGGTTGTGCAGGTAACTTCACGGTTTTACGGAGGCTTAGCCACCGCGCGAGGGAGGGCGTAGCGGCTTCCTATCTAAGCCGAACGTAGCAGAAAAGTTGCAGGGCAACAACCCCCAATGCCTCACCGTTAGCCTCCCCGCGACGTTCTTCTCCCTTCCACTTTCCCCGACCCGACCACCCCGTTTTCCATACATGAGTGATAAGAACAGAATCGATGCCCCCGCGCTAGAGGCGCTGCACGCGGCCCTCGGCGCGGACCGCCTCCGCCGCGACGTCCCCCTCGCTCCCTTCACCACCTTCAAGATCGGCGGCCCAGCGGACTTCTTCTACGAGGCCCGCACCGCCGACGAGTTAGCGACGGCCCTCCTCGTGGCGCGCCAGACCGGCATCCGATTCTTCCTCCTCGGCATGGGCGCCAACATCCTCATCGGCGACCTCGGCTTTCGCGGTCTCGTCATCCGCAACGCCGCCAAACACACGCAGATCTTCCCCGAAAAGCACCGTCTCTGGGCCGAGAGCGGCGCCATCGTCTACCCGGATCTGATCGAACTGGCCGTCAACCATGGCCTCTCCGGGCTGGAGCATTACGTCGGCATCCCGTCCACTGTGGGCGGCGCGCTGTGGCAGAACCTCCACTTCCTCTCGCCCCCGCCCGAGCGCGAGCGCACCATGTTCATCGAGGAAGTGCTGCTTGAGGCCGACCTGCTGACCGAGGAGAACGAGCGTAAGACGGTGAGCGTCGAGTATTTCGAGTTCGGGTACGATTACTCGGTCCTGCACCGCCGGGCCGACATCGTGCTGGCCGCCACCTTCCAGCTTCGCCCCAACAGCGAAGCGCGGATGCGTGAGATTATGGCGGCCAACCTCGAATGGCGCGCCCTCCGCCACCCGCCCCTCGACACCGAACCCAGCGCCGGCTCTATCTTTAAGAAGATCCAAGGGGTGGGCGCCGGGCGACTCATCGACGAGTGCGACCTGCTGGGCACCCGCATCGGCGGCGCCGAAGTGACGCACCGCCACGCCAACATCATGATCAACCGCGACGGCGCTACGGCGGCGGACGTGCGCGCGCTCATCGCCCATGTGCAGGACGTAGTGAAGCGCGAGACGGGCTACCAACTCGAAACGGAAATCTCGTTTATCGGCGAGTTCGCTCCGCCCAGCGAGGCCGCGCCGTACAAAGCGCCCAAGCCGCCGGACGTGATGACCGCGAGCGAGCGCATCGCCGCGCAGAAAGAGCAAGCAGCCTGAATGGATTTTGCATTGCGGCTTGCGGATTTTGGATTGAAAGAACACCGACCACCCAATCCAAAACCTTGAATCCCAACGCCAAATTTGCATGACTGAACAAAACCTAGCGAAAAAGGCGGCGGGCGAGGCGGCGGCGGCTCTCGTGGAAGACGGGATGCGCGTGGGGCTGGGGACGGGCTCGACCACGGCATACGCCCTCGAAGCCCTCGGGCGGCGCATCCGCGAGGAAGGGCTGGTGGCCGTCGGCACGCCCACCTCGTTCGCCGCCGAGCGGCTGGCCCGCCGGCATGGCATCCCCCTCGCCACGCTCGACGAGCTAGAGGCACTCGACCTCGCCCTCGACGGGGCGGACGAGGTCAGCCCGGCGCTCGACCTCATCAAGGGCCGCGGCGCGGCGCACACGCGGGAGAAAATCGTCGCCGCCCTCGCCGAGCGATTCGTGGTCCTCATCGATCCATCGAAGCTGGTCGAGACGCTGGGCACGAAAATGCCCGTCCCGGTGGAGGTGCTGCCAATGGCCGTTGCCCCGGTGAAACGCTCCCTCGAAAAGCTAGGCGCCGTGCCTGCACTGCGGATGGGCCAGGCGAAGGACGGCCCCGTCGTAACCGACCAGGGCTTCTGGATTATAGACGCTCGCTTCGACGGCATCGACGACCCCGCCGCGCTCGACCGCGCTCTCAATGCC
>JAHEMB010000772.1:2121-2522 GCA_024643915.1 Rhodothermaceae bacterium
GGTGCGGCGGCTAGCGCGCGCCCGTGGTAATGGCTAGCCCGGCGACGTTGTGACCAGCAGGAGAGCCCGGTATGTCGCGGCCTCGCCGGGTTTGCCCCAGGTTTCGTAGAGAGCGACAAGGCGGCGCAGGGCGACTACCGTCGGTCGGGCCGTTGCCGTCTCGGAGCGTCGTGTAGCCCTCCACAGCGATTACCTAGCAACTTGCGACTGAAGCTGCGTTTACCGATCTTCTAGTGAACACGCAGACCGGTGGTGCCACCCGCTACGAGACGACGGTGGGGGAGATTGCTGCCCTACTCGACGCCGCCGGGGTGAGCCTCCAGGAGACGCTCACGCTCTACCACCGCGCCCTCGCAGTTCCGCCTTCTGCCGAACCGAACCCATTCAACCCCACCACCACG
>JAHEMB010000773.1 GCA_024643915.1 Rhodothermaceae bacterium
GCGAGCCTCTGCCGTCGGTGTTCTCCTCGCTCCAGAATTCACGCTGGGCCGGGTCGCCGGGAAACATATAGCTTGTCTCCTCGCTGCCACCGAAGCCGTTGCCGCCGACCGTCATCGGCGAGCCGTCACGCCAGATGCCCTGGAGGTACTGATACGGGTCGTCGGTGTCGCCCGTGGGGTTGCCGATGACGCTGGCGTCTCCATTGTGGTAAAGGAAAACGGACATCCCGAGCTCCTCACCCGCCTCGTCAGTTTCGCCGTCGTCGTCGTTATCCTTGCCGTCCGTTTCGGCAGTCGGTGTCTCCAGAAAAACGTAGCCGAGCGCGGGGGGCAGGTCGCCGTAGCCGTCGGTGCCGCTGTCGAAGTCCCGCCCGTTGTAGGCGAAGCCCATGTCACGCAGGGTGTCGCTGCCCACGAAGTCGTCGGTGGCGTTGCCCAGGTCCGGGTCGGTCATGATACCGAAATACGCCTGCTCGAAGGGGGCCGCGCCGCGATAGATGAGCTTGTAGCGGTAGAACGTGGTGGTATGCAGCACGTCATCGCTGCGGAAGGCATAGGCCGTCACTTGTACCTCCATCGGGATCGGGTTCGTCTCCGACCATCGTTTCTCCCCGGCTGCGTCGTTCATCACCCACCAGATCGTCTGATCACCCAGGATCTCGGGTCGGTCGCCCGCTTCGAGGTCAAAATTGTCGGGATTGCCGTCGCCGTCCACGGTGGGCGCGCCGAGATGTGCGGGCCAGTCGCGCAGGTCGTCCGTCACTTCACCCGTCTGCTCGAAGCGCTCCACGTCCTGCTGGCTCACCTTGAACATCCGGTCGAAGGGGGCGCAATCATCGGGTGGGTTGCCCTCCGCGTCGAGCGGGCCGGGCCAGAACTCCCACGGGCCGTAGGCCGTCCCGGCAAAACGCCGCTCGCCCTCCACAAGGCCACCGATCCAGATGCTGGTGGCGAAGATGGCATTGGCGGGGCCGTCCTTCGGCACGGTGTACACGTTACTGCTGCCTTTCCAGAAAAGGCCGCCGTTGTTGTAGAGGCGGGCGCGGACGTTGTTCACGTCCAGATCCGCCGTCGCTTCGGCAGGCGCGCAGCCGTCGCTTTGCAGCGCGTACGCGGGGGCAGGCACCTGCTTCTGCGCCCTCGCTGCGGGGGCAACGAGCGCCAGGACGAGCGCGAGGATGAATCCGTAGCGATACTTCATGTCTGTCTCAGAAGAGTGGATTATTTCACGAGCACCATCCGGCCCGCCTCGCGCCAGGTGGTCGAAGCGGCGCGCGCGGTGACGTGGTACAGGTACAGCCCCGAGGCCAGCCCGCTGCCGTCGAAGGGCAGGCGCAGGTCCCCCGGCCCGGCGGTGGGGTGGTCGAGTGTGAGGACGCGGCGGCCCAGCACGTCGTAGACCTCCACCTGCACGTCGGCCCGCTCCGGCAGATCGACGAGCAGCATGGTGGTGGGGTTGAAGGGATTGGGGAAGTTGCCCCTGAGCGCGAAGGCCGTCGGGACGTCGTCGAGGGTGCCGCGCCCCAGGCGGAGCGGGGTGGCCGGGCCGGCCTGCGCGTGGCTGCCGTCCGTGGCGATCACGCGGTGGTACCAGACCGCGCTGCCGCCGAGGGGCACGCCGCGCCCCGCCAGCATGGCATCGACCAGGGCCAGTTCGAGGGCGAAGCTGCTCGCTTCGCCTACAGGGATCTCTGCCACGGGGAGGCTGAAGGAACGGTCGGCGGCGAGCTGCCAGCGGTAGACGACTGCGTTGCCGTTCGGATCAGGAGCAGGCGCCCACGCCACGTCCATCGACTGCGCCATGCCGGTGAAGAGGAGCGAATCGGCGGCGGGCGTCTCGATGAGGGGCGCAGCCGGGGCAAGGTTGGGCCGCAGGAGCAACTGCCCGCGCACCTCGCCCTCCGGGTACATTTCGCTGCGAACGACGAGGTAGAGCGCGTCCTCGTAGCGCAGGTCGTCATTCGAGAAGAGGTTGCGCTCCGCCGGGATGGTGCCGCTGCGACGGTCCTCGGTCAGCGTCACGTCGAGCGCCACTACCTCCGCGCCGACCGTACCGGCTGCGCCCCGGTGGAGGGCCGCCCCAGCGAAGTCGCTTCCCAGCCCGGTGAAGCGGCCCGCCACCTGAAGGCGCTCCGGCAGGCCGGTGAGGGTGGCCTCGCCCGTGGCGGGGGAGGTTACGACGGAGGTAAGATTAATATCGGCAAGCTGCGCCTCGAAGGCGACGGGGAGGGGCTTGGTGGTGCGGATGCGCAAGACCGTGCCCCGCTCCGGCAGGGCCTGGTCATAGTTGCCCTCGGCTACGTCACCGCCGTTCCAGTTGAAGAGGGTCATGCGGCGGAGGATTTCCCGGTCGTGCGCGCCGTAGATGGCGGGGGCGGCGGAGGGGTCACGGGCCAGCAGGTCGGCTTCCCAGGCGCGGTAGCCGCGCTCGCCGGGGGCGTCGTCGTTGGGCAGGTGCCAGTAGATCCAGTCCGTCTGCGGGTCGTTCGGGCCACTAGAGGCGGCATGGTCGGCCACCGCC
>JAHEMB010000774.1 GCA_024643915.1 Rhodothermaceae bacterium
ATGTCGCATTCTTTCAAGAATCGCCACCGAGCCCCTCCTAAATTGATGGTCGAACAGCAATTTCCCAATAAACTACGTTGCATCATGCTTACTGCCAATTTGAATGAACTCGATCTCATGGACATGACAGCCCAGGACGACCCCGGGCAGCAGTGCCGCGTCACGTTCCCTCTGCTGGGTACGCACGGGACCAAAGAGACGGCGACCGTCTATTTTGAGCTGGACCCGGGCAAGAACGTCGGGCGCCATACGGATAGCGCGGAGGAAGTGCTCGTCATCCTGCAAGGGGACGTGCGTGCCTCCATCGGCGAGGAGACGGTCGAGACGGGCGCAGGGAGCCTCCTCATCGTCCCCACGATGGTGCCGCACGACGTGACGAACATCGGCGACGAGACGGCTAAGGTGCTCGGCGTCTTCGGCGGCGCCAACCACATCGTCGCCATCTTCGACCACGGGTGGGGCCCCGAGCGCCTGGACGTGGTGGGGACGCGCGAAATGTTCGAGCCTGCTGCGTCCTGAGGTGTCGGCGGTGGCGAGGCTCCGGCGTGCTTCGTACCTTGAAGGCAGCCGGGCCTCGTCCGGTCTCAGCGACAGTACACAGGCCCCTCGCTAACGATGAACGTAGAGCTTCAGGAGTACCGCCCCGTCCAGGCCTTGCGCCCGCACGTGCAGCGGTTCTGGGCGGGGCGCTTCAATGCGGGGGGCGCAGACTGCCTCTCGCAGCGCGTGGTGCCGAGTGGCTTCGTGGAGGTCATCATTCACCTGACGGACCTGCACTGCGACCTGCCGGTCTCGGCGGAGTGGCGGCAGTCGCCGGACTATACCCTCATCGGGTTGCAGAACGAACCTTACGAGGTGCGCTTTAGCAGCGAGGTCGAGGTATTTGCCATCCGCTTCAAACCAGCAGGCTTCTATTCCCTCTTCGGGGTCCCCCTGGGCGAAATAGTGGATACGCACGAGGATCTCGTGGCGGTGCTGGGCGCCCACTTCCGCGCCTTTGCCGCTCACCTGCGAGACGAGCCGACCGTCGCGGCCCGGCTCCACACTGCCGAGCGCTATCTGAGCCGGGCGGCAGAGAGCCGAGACGTTACCTACCTGAACCGCGCCGAAGAGCTGATCCGTACATCGGGCGGAAACCTGCGGGTGGAGGACGTCGCCGACCGGCTCTGCATCAGCCGGCGGCAGCTAGAGCGTGCTTTCAAGAGCAAGCTCGGCCTTAGCCCGAAGCAATACATGCGCATCGCCCGCCTGAACCGCGCACAGAGACTCCTTCAGGAGGGCCGATGCCAAGGCCTCGCCGACGTGGCGTATCGGGCCGGCTACGCCGATCAGTCGCACCTCAACCGTGACTTCAGGTTGCTCGTCGGCGATTCGCCCTCTCACTATCTGGCGAAGCAGCAGTATTACGCGGTCAACGCCCCGGACATTGATCCGAGCCCTGAAGATTTCCCTTTTCGCAAAGCAAGCGCGGCCTAACCAGCACCCGAATTCTACCGCGAATGCAGCCTTTCACGTAGCACCGCCGAAACGGGATCAGGCCAGCGATGCGTGCCGCCATCCTCTATCCGCCATCCTCCATTCTCAAGTCTTTCCGCAGCTCCTTGCTCTTACTCGTCTTCCAGATGAACTGATCGACGAAGTAGTGGTGGAGCGGGAAGCCGAGGAGGAAGCCTTTCAGCAGGGCGTCGGTGTGGATGCCGCCGAAAAGTTGGATCTCGCTCGTGATGAGGAAGGGCGCGCAGCCTGGGTGGATGTTGAGCGTGCAGCCGAGCAGGCGGAAGATGAGGGCGAAGAAGATGGCGCAGCCGAAGTACGTCAGCAGGTTACGCGAGACCTTCGGCGCCCACCCAAACTGCGTCTTATCGACCCCCTCGCGGTGGTAGCGGTTGCGGTGGTGAAACCAGATGATGGCGTGGTACTGGATGTCGTGGAAAATGGTGACGAAGGCGGCGAAGGCCAGCAGGCTCGCCGTCAGCACCGCCGGGGAGAAGCAGACGTAGACGTGGAGCGGTACCACGGCCAGCAGAAACAGCATCTTCGGCCCGTTCACCTTTTCGCCGCGCCGGATCTTCACCGCCTGCCGCATCAAAAAGGCGATGGCGAGCGTGCCGATGACCGACGCCGAGACCGCCACCAGCCAGTGCTCCCACGACAGTCCCGCCAGGTAACCGCCATCGAACGGCACGGCGAAACGCCCGGCGGCCGGCAGCGCCGGATAGACCGGCACCAATTCGGCTAGCCCGAGTTGCACGCGCGTCTCCGGATGGCGTGCGATGAAGACGATGAACGGCAGCAGCAGACCGCCGTACAGCAGGGCGCTGTCCAGACGGGCATCGACCGGGTCGCTGTCGCTGTTCTTTTTCTGGTAGAGGCGCAGAAAGCCGTAATGCTGCCGTACCACGTGCCAGTACGCCCACAGCCCGAAGACGATGAGGAAGACCTGCCACGGCACTTCGTAGAAGCTAACACCCAGGCCGAAGAGCGCCCACGACAGCAAGATCATGGCCGGCCCGGCGACGA
>JAHEMB010000775.1 GCA_024643915.1 Rhodothermaceae bacterium
AGCAAGAGGCCGTCTTCAGGCAGCTTCATGGCTAAGAGGGTTGTCGGTTGACTTTGGGTCGTGGGTCGCGGTTTAGCGAAGCAGGTCGATCAGAGCGCGGGCGGCGACGAAGCCGAGGAAAACGGCGGCGAGGCACAGCAGGTTGCTGCCGAAAATGTTGAGCAGGCCGAGGCGGATTTCGCCGTCGCGCAGCAGGTTGAAGCTCTCCAGGCTGTACGTGGAGAACGTGGTGAAGGCGCCCAGGACGCCGACGAAAAGGAACGGCGTGAGGGCGGGGGGCAGGGGCGCCCGCTCCGAGGCGGCCCACAGCAGCCCGATCACGAGCGAGCCCAGCACGTTGACGGCGAGCGTGCCCCACGGGAAGTCGGCGGCGAAAAAGCGGTGGGCGAGGCCAGAGACGGCGTAGCGCAGCACGGCGCCCACGGCGCCCCCGGCGGCAATCAGCAGCAGGCGCGTCATTCTTCTGCCGGGGTTGCATCCGCCGGGGCTTCGTCCATCTCGCCGATGACGTAGAAATGCCGGGACGACGAGACGGTCTTCGGCACGTCGATCGTGCTGGTGTGATGCATCACCCAGGAACCCAGATCGATGTGGTAAAACGTCACCTGGCGGGTGCGGTCGGCGCCACCGGGGGGGAAAGACGGGGGCGCGGTGCCGTGTTCGGCGGTCACTTCAACCAGGCTCAACATACCCTCGTTGTAGACGGCGCCCACTCCCGCGCTGAACGGCAGCGTTTTCTCGCTTTGCTGTTGCCCTCCGGCATCGAAGCGGAGCGCTTGCGTCGCGCCCGGGCCGGCGTCGTGGTAGGCGAGCACCCCATCGGAGGTGGAGAGGAGGCGGATCATCGGGGCGCCATAGGCGAGCGGCGGGGCCTGGTAGATGGTTTTCAACTGGCGCGTGGCGAGGTCGAGGCGCAGCAGCACGCCCTCGGCGTTGGCGACGAAGAGGGCGCGGCTGTCCGGTGTGAAGACCGGCGGCGTCGCCACGCGGCCCAGGGGCTCGTCGAGGACGACCTGCCCGGTTTCCTGGTCGAAGAGGAGCAGGCTGTGGCCCGCCGGGACGGTGGTGGCAGCGCCGGCGTTCTCGTAGCCGTAGATGAGGGCGAGGAATTCTTCGTTGGGTGAGAGGTGGAGGAAACGGGAGCGAAAGGTGGCGACGTCCCAGGGCAGCACATTCTCCCCCATCCCCATCACACGCAGCACGTTTTTCTTCACGCCGTCGAGTTCGAGGACGACGAACGGCTGGCCGCCCGCGCTCGCCTCCACGGTCTGCCCGACCACGTAGATGCGGCCCTGCTCCGGCGCTGCCGCCAGGTGATGCAACTTGTAGCCCTCGACGGCCCGGCGGTCCACCATGCGGTGTGTAGTGGCATCCACCGTGGCGAGGAGGTCGGTGGGGCCGCGTGCCGTGTCGCCGGAGCCGGTGAGCAGGAGGACGCGCTGCGACGGCACGAAGGCGGCGTCGTAGATCCAGTACAGGTCGGGGTTGAGCGCGCGCAGGTACGCCTCCCGGTTGAGATCGACGACGTGCAGGTAGGTGTTGGCCCCGTCGCTGCCCTCGAAGAGGTACGCCGGGTTCGACGGCACATCGGTGGCCTGCGGCGCCGCCGGCGGGCCGCTGCACGCCGCCAGGGTGAGCGTTATTGCTAGTAGAATAAGTCGCATCTGAGCGAAAGTTTATGCCGCGTATGAAGTAGCAATGTTGAATCGAAGAGACGAAGAATCGACGAAACGACGATTGCCATCCCTCCAGCTTATCTTCGATTCCTCGATTCCTCGATTCCTCGATTCCTCGATTCCTCTGACGAAGTCAAAGATAAGCCGCAATCGTGCCCATATCCTTGTCGCCGCGTCCGGAGCAGTTGACGACGACGATTTCGTCCTGTGTCATCTGCCCGGCAAGCTGTGGCAGGAAGGCGAGGGCGTGGGCCGTTTCGAGGGCGGGGATGATGCCTTCGGTGCGGGCGAGGAGCTTCACGCCTTCCATCGCCTCAGCGTCGGTGATGCTGTGGTAGGCCACCCGCCCCGTGTCTTTGAGGAAGGCGTGCTCGGGGCCGACGCCGGGGTAATCGAGGCCGGCGGAGATCGAGTGGGCGAGCTCGACCTGCCCGGCTTCGTCCTGCAACAGGTAGCTCATGGCGCCGTGGAGCACGCCGGGCGTGCCTCTGGTGAGGGTGGCGGCGTGCCGGGCACTTAGCCCCTCGCCCGCCGCTTCGACGCCGTAAAGTCGCACGCCGGGATCGTCGAGGAAAGGGTAAAAGAGGCCCATGGCGTTGGAGCCGCCGCCCACGCACGCCACCACCGCTTCCGGGGTCTCGCGCCCCTCGTGCTGCCCGAGTTGCCGCCGCGTTTCCTCGCCGATGACGCGGTGGAAGTCGCGCACGAGGAGGGGGTAGGGGTGCGGCCCGACGACCGAGCCGATGATGTAAAATGTGTCTTCAACGTTCGTCACCCAGTCGCGGATGGCCTCGTTGGTGGCGTCCTTGAGCGTCTTGCTGCCGCTGGTCGCCGGGCGC
>JAHEMB010000776.1 GCA_024643915.1 Rhodothermaceae bacterium
CCTTTCGGTGGAAGCCGCCCGCCGCCGCGCCACCCTCGGCGAAATTTCGTATGCTCTGGAGCAAGTCTTCGGCCGGTACCGGGCCGAGGTCCGCTCCGTATCCGGCGTTTACGCCTCCGAGATGAAAGACGAAACCGCCTTCGCCGACGCCCGCCGCCTCGCCGACAAATTTGCCGCGCGCGAGGGGCGCCGCCCGCGCATCCTCATCGCCAAGCTGGGGCAAGACGGGCACGACCGGGGCGCCCGCGTCATCGCTACCTCCTTCGCCGACTTGGGATTCGATGTGGACGTCGGGCCGCTCTTCCAGACGCCCCAGGAAGCCGCGCGGCAGGCCGTAGAGAACGACGTGCATCTTGTCGGCGTCTCCAGCCTCGCCGGGGCGCACAAGACGCTCGTGCCCCAGCTCGTCGAAGCGCTGGAGGAGCAGGGATGCGGCGACGTGCTGGTGGTCGTCGGCGGCGTCATTCCTGCGCAGGATTACGATTTTCTCTACGAACGCGGCGTGGGCGCCATCTTCGGCCCCGGCACCGTCATCCCCGCCGCCGCTGCCCAACTCCTCCAGGTCCTCCTAGCAAGCCCGCTGTCGGAGACGGAGCGGTCGGCGTAACAGGAACCATCTCTTCATCCTGCAGCACGTATATTTGGAGGAATCGCCTTACCCCCTCCATTGCTGACCTCTTGGAAACGATCAAGACCCCTCCTTCCGGCTGGCGCGGCATCCTCCGGCACCTGGGGCCGGGCCTGATCATCAGCGCTACGATTGTCGGCTCGGGCGAGTTGATCGTGACGCCGAAGCTTGGGGCGATGGTCGGCTTCACGCTCCTCTGGTTCATCATCGTCGGGTGCGTGCTGAAGGTGTTCGTGCAGGTGGAACTGGGGCGCACCGCCATCGCGCGCGGCCTGACGACGCTGGAGGCTCTCGACACCATGCCCGGCCCGCGCCTGGTGGTGTCGTGGCTCGTCTGGCTGTGGCTTTTTATGTACGTGGCGCTCGTCTTCCAGGTGGCCGGCATGGTCGGCGGGCTGGCGGACATCCTCGGGCTGGCGGGGCTACCGGTACCGCCGCAGGGGGTGGCGGTGGGGCTGGGCGCGGCGTGCGCGGTCCTGCTCGTGGTGGGGCGCTACAAGCTGGTCGAGACGGTCTCGCTCGGCATGGTGGCCCTCTTCACGGGCTGCACCCTCGTGGCCCTCGTCGCGTTGCAATGGACGCCCTACGCCATCACGTCGGCCCAGATCGCGGAGGGGCTTTCGTTCGAGCTGCCGGACTCGTTCACGGTCGCTTTTGCGGCCTTCGGGGTGATCGGCGTCGGCGCGTCGGAGCTGATCTATTACCCGTACTGGTGCCTGGAGAAGGGCTATGCCCGGCACGTCGGGCCGTACGAGCCCACGGCGGGGTGGCGGGCGCGGGCGCAGGGGTGGATCCGCGTCATGCGGATCGATGCGTGGGTCTCGCTCGTCATCTACACCCTGGCTACGGTGGCGTTCTACTTGCTGGGCGCGGCGGTGCTACACGCACGGGGCCTCGACGTGGAAAACGACCGGATGATCGAGACGCTGGCGTTCCTGTATCAGGACACTCTCGGGGCATGGAGCGGGGGGCTGTTCCTGCTCGGCGCCTTCGTCGTGCTCTTCTCTACCGTCTACGTCGCCACGGCCTCCAACGCGCGCCTACTGGCCGACGGCCTGGCCGTCTTCGGCCTAACGCGCTACCCGACGCCTGAAGCCCGTGCCCGCATGGTGCGGATTGGCTGCGTGGTGCTGCCGGTGCTGTTCACCGGCCTTTACCTCGCCACCGGCACGCCCGTGACGCTCGTCCTGGTGGGCGCTGTGGCGCAGGGCATGATGCTGCCGTTCCTGGGGCTGGCCGCCGTCTACTTCCGCTTCCGCCGCACCGACCCCGCCCTGCGCCCCGGCCTGGTCTGGACGATCCTGCTAACCCTGGCGGCCCTGGCAATGGCCTGCGTCGGCCTCTACCAGATCGTCGTGCAGATCGCCGGGCTGGGTGGCTGAGCCGCGCCGATCCCGCATCGCTTTTCTCGCCCGGTTGCGCTACCTTGATCTGATTGCCGCCCTCTTATCTTGCTCTCTTTCGCCATGAACACACGACTCATTCGCGTCCTGGGTTGGCCGGCGGGCCTGCTGCTGGCCTTCGCAGCCGGGGCGCTCGTCGCCGCGCCCGGCCTTGCGCCGCAGGATTCCGCCATCGTTTCGCAGGAAGAGGCCCTGCGGGAGGACTTCGACTGGGGCACGCTCTACACCTATTATCAGGGCGAGAGCTACGGCACCGAGGACGGGCTGGCGGCGGTGGCCGTCATCAACCCCGGCCAGGAGATCCACCCGCCGCACCAACACGCGGAGGAAGAATACCTGATGGTGGTGGAGGGCGAGGGCACATGGCACCTCAACGGCGAGGAGCGCCCCGCCAACCCCGGCGACATGCAATACGCGGCGCCCTGGGACGTGCACGGCATCACGAATACGGGAACGGCGCCGCTGACGTTCGTCGTGTGGAAGT
>JAHEMB010000777.1 GCA_024643915.1 Rhodothermaceae bacterium
TCGCGCAGGCGGACGACGGTGGTGCCGGCGGCAAGGTCGCCCAGGCGCTGCCCGCGCCCGTTGATGAGGAGGGTGAGCACGCCAACGAGGCCGGCGAAAAGCTCGACGTCGATGGGGCGGAGGAGCCAGCGGAGGAGGTAGCTGCCGAGGGTGGGCGCGGTGCCGTCTACCTTCGCCACCTTGAGGCGCCGCAGCCGCTTGCCGATGCTCTGCCCCTCCATCAACACCTCGCACAGCAGGAAGTAGAGAAAGACGGGCAGGTACGCCATTACGAAGGCCGCCATCGGCGCATCCGCCACCCCCAGCAGCAGAACAGCCGCGATGAAATAGCAGAACAGAATCAGATAGTCGATGAGGGCCGCGATGAGCCGGTCGCCCAGCCCCGCCACCTCGAACTCGATGGCGACGTTGTGGGCCGTCTGTACGTCGATTCGCTCCATGGGGACTGAAACGTGAAACGTGATTCGTGAGGGAGGTTGACTTCGCCTCTTCCCGTCCTATGCTGCACTTACGCTCTCCGCTTTATCGCTTTCCGCTTTCCGCCTCTCACGGTTTGTCGAAACCCCCAAGGGGGAAGGATGCCTGCCTCAAGGTCTCCACCGGGCACCCTCACGCATCACGTTTCACGTTTCACTTTCCCGTATCTTGCTTCTGCCTCCCGACCCGGCTGAACGCCCCTCTCCATGAAGGAAGTCGCCTTTCTCCGTCAGAACGCGGACAAGTGGAAGCAGTTCGAGGCGTTCCTCCGCGAGGAGCGCGCGGGGGACCCCGACCGCCTCGCCGATCTCTTCGTCGAACTCACCGACGATCTCGCCTACGCCAAGACGTTTTACCCGAACAGCAAGACGACGCGCTACCTCAACACGCTCGCCGGGGAAGCGCACCGGGCCATCTACAAAAATAAGAAAGAAGAGAAAAACCGGTTTGCGCGGTTCTGGGTGGAGGAGTTGCCCCACGAAGCCCATGAAGCGCGGCGGGCGTTGGGGCTCTCGCTCGTCCTTTTCCTCCTCGCCGTCGGCATTGGCCTTCTCTCCGCCGCGGGGGACACCGGCTTCGTCCGTCTCATCCTCGGCGACGCCTACGTCAACATGACGCTCGCCAACATCGATGAAGGCGACCCGATGGCCGTCTACAAGCAGATGCAGGAACTCGACATGTTTCTCGCCATCACGGTCAACAATGTGCGGGTGGCGTTTCTGGCGTTTGCGATGGGGCTTCTGCTCTCCTTCGGCACGGCGTACATTCTGCTGAGCAACGGGGTGATGCTCGGTGCCTTCCACTACCTGTTCCACGAGCAGGGGTACCTGCTGCCCTCGCTCCTCGTGGTTTACATCCACGGCGCCCTCGAAATATCGGCCATCGTTATTGCGGGCGGAGCGGGTTTGGTGATAGGCAACAGCATCCTCTTCCCCGGCACCTACACGCGTGCCCAATCCTTCCGGCAAGGGGCGCGGCGGGGTCTTAAGATCGTCGTAGGCCTCGTGCCCATCTTCATCGTCGCTGGCTTCCTCGAAGGCTTCGTCACGCGGCAGACGGAGATGCCGGTGGCCCTCAGCCTCGCCATCATCCTCGGCTCGCTGGCCTTCATCATCTGGTATTTCGTGATCTATCCGAGGCGGGTTGTGGGGGCCGATTCACGGTTGATCGAGACGAACCGTAAACCGTGAACCATAAACCCTAAACTTTCTCTACAAATGCAAGCAGCAGAAACCATTGAGTTCAGGCAGGCACGCGAGGTGGGCGACGTCCTCAACGTCACGTTCCACTTTCTGCGACAGAACGTGGTGAAGCTGGGCAAAAGCCTGCTGTTCATCGTGGCGCCCCTGGTAGCGGTGGCGTCGGTCTTCAGCGCGCTCATGCAGGCGAGTTGGTTCGGCCTCGCCAACACGGGCAATTTCGAGGGCGTGAACTGGACGACGCTGGGCGGGCAGTATGCGGGCGCGATCTTCTTCGGCGTGCTGGGGACGGTGCTGGCGGTGGCGGTGGTCTACAGCTACGTGGAGCTGTACCGCGCCCACGGGCCGGACGGCTTCGAGGTGGATGACGTGTGGCAGGCCACGCGGCAGAGCTTCGGGCGGATGTTCATCACGGCCCTCGTCATCGGGATGCTGCTGATCGTGCCGGTCGTCCTCGTGGTGATTCCCTGCCTGGGCGCGATTGCCTATCTGGTCGGCATCGTCTATTTCGGGGTCATCTTCTCGCTCGTCTTTCCCCTGCGGATGCACGAAAGCATTGGCCTCATCGATGGCCTGAAGCGCTGCCAGGCACTCGTGAAGGATTACTGGTGGTCCACGGCGGCGGTCATCCTCATTGCCGTCATCGCCTATTTCATCCTCAGCCTGCTCTTCGGCCTCCCCGCCATGGTTATGACGTTCTTCACGATGTTTCACGGGATGGAGGGGGGCGGCGGGAGGGGTTACGAGTTGCTGCTGGTGGCGGCGGGGCTCCTCAGCGGGCTGGGCAACACGCTTATCTACAGCATCCCGCTCGTGGCGGCGGCCTTCCAG
>JAHEMB010000778.1 GCA_024643915.1 Rhodothermaceae bacterium
GGGAAACTGTGCGTGATGTTGGCTCGGATAGACTGCTTCTCATAGCCCGTTCCCTCAACGATGCCTTCATCGTCTTTGATAAGGCCGGAGACGAAGAACTGGGTGCTCTCGTTACCGCCGCTCACCGAGAGCGACGTGTTCAGCAGCAGCCCTTGGTGGCCGTACATCTCGTCCTCGTAATCGACGAAGCCGCGCCCGTTCTGAGCCGCGAGAAACTCCTCGCGTCCCCGCACGCCGAAGAACTCCTCGGCGGTGTCGGCAGTGAACTGGCGCACGCCGAGCGGGTTGAGGATGGACGTCACGCCGACGTCCTGGGAGAAGTTGACGCGCGTCTGCCCGGCGGTGCCGCGCTTCGTCTGGATGATGACGACGCCGTTGGAGGCACGCGCGCCGTAGAGGGCCGCCGCCGAGGCGCCCTTCAGGATCTCAATGGACTCGATGTCCTCGGGGTTGAGGTCCGCCACACGGTTGACGGGGTTATCCTGCTGCTCGCGCCCGCCGCCGCCTGTGGCGTTCGAGACGGCGTCGACGCCGCTCTGGATGGCGCTGTTGTCGAGGATGACGCCGTCAATAATGTAGAGGGGCTGGCTGTTGCCGTTGATGGTGGAAATGCCGCGCAGCTTGACCGAGATGCCGCCGCCCGGCGCGCCCGAGTAGGACGAGATGAGCGCCCCCGGCACTTTGCCGCTCAGGGCCGTGTCAAACGTCTGCGAGGTCGTCACGCCGCTCAGTTCGCGCCCGCTGATGGTAGCCACCGCGTTGGCGAGGTTGGAGCGTTTGACGGTCGTGGCCAGGCCCGTCACGACCACCTCTTCGAGGCCGAGCACGTCTTCTTTAAGCTCGACGTTCAGCGTCGTCGTGCCGGCAGACAACGCGATTTCCTGGCTTTGGAAGCCGACGAACGAGTAGCGGAGCCGCCGCTGGTCGGGTGGGATGCCGAGGTCAGGGGGGATCGCCAACCGGTAGCGCCCATTGCCGTCGGTGGTGGTGCCGATGGTGGTGGTGACGACAACAACGCTGGCGCCGGGGATCGGCTGGCCTGTCGTCGCGTCCATTACCGTGCCGCTTACTTCAAGAGGTTGAGCGTGCGCGGTGCCGACGAGCAGTAGCAGCGCGAAGAGCGCAGCTGCGAAACAGTAGCGCGTTTTCATAGGATTGGAAAGGGGTTGGTGACTGAATTTGCCAGGAGGAGTCACTGGGGCGTCCTTGGAGGAATATAGTGGTTCTGAATCAGCCCGTGGGCATGGAAATCCAGGAACCGTTCGGTGAGGATAAATTGCTGACGAGCCCTCGTATTTGCAACCTTTTCCAGGTGGCTGCCCATATTCGTGCGCCAGACCGTTGCATTCCTGTGTTGAGTTGCATGGCCCGGGTCCGCCCAGTTGCCGCTCGTCTCCCATTTCGTATCTTGCCAGCGGTCCAGGCCAAGGCGATCTGCTCCTTTTCGATGAACGTACCAGAGAAGGTGGCCCGATCCCAATCGTCCGCGTGTTTTACGTCCAAGAATTCCCATGTCGCTCTTCTCCGAACCGTCTTCACGCTTCGACGCCGGGCCGGCGGACCCCACCGTCCTGAGCGTGCGCGAGCTGGCGGTGGGCATGAAAACGCTGCTGGAGGAAGCCTTCGACGACGTGTGGGTGGAGGGAGAGATCTCGAACTGGAAGCAGCCTGCATCGGGGCACTGCTATTTCACGCTCAAAGACGAGGACGCCCAACTCCGGTGCGTGATGTGGAAAGGCTTCGCCCAGCACGTCTATTTTCAGCCACAGGACGGGATGCTAGTGCGTCTCCACGGCAGCGCCAGCCTTTACGAGCGGCGCGGCGATGTGCAACTCGTCGCCCAGTCCCTCCAACTGGCCGGGCAGGGGGCGCTCCAGAAAGCTTTCGAGGCGCTCAAAGAAAAGCTGCGCGCCGAGGGCCTGTTCGATTATGCGACGAAGCAACCCCTACCGCCGTTTCCCGAGGTCGTGGGCGTCGTCACTTCGGGTACTGGGGCGGCCCTGCACGATGTGCTCTCCATCCTCCAGCGGCGCTTCCCCTGCGTGCGCGTCCTCGTGTGCCCGGTGCAGGTGCAGGGGCTGGGCGCCGCCGAGGCCATCACTGAGGCCGTCGAAGCCTTCAACGCCCTGCCGCCCGGCGACCTGCTCCGGCCCGACGTGCTGATCGTGGGGCGGGGGGGCGGTTCGGTAGAGGACCTGTGGGCTTTCAATGAGGAAATCCTGGCCCGCGCCCTTTTCGCCTCGGAGATCCCCGTCGTGAGTGCGGTGGGGCACGAGACGGACTATTCGATAGCCGACTTCGTGGCAGACGTCCGCGCTGCGACGCCCTCCAACGCCGCCGAGCTGGTGGCCCCGGACCGGCGCGAAATCGAAGCTGTTGTTCGCACCCTCGTCGCCTACTTGCGAGAAGGCGCGGCCGGGCGCGTACAAAGCCATCGGCAGCGCGTGGAATTCCTCACGGCATCGTACGCCTTCAACCGCCCGCTCGACCGGCTCCGGCAGC
>JAHEMB010000072.1 GCA_024643915.1 Rhodothermaceae bacterium
TTGAGGAGGCCGAAGTTGGCGCCGTTCTGCGTGTTGATCTCGTACCCTCGTAGCGGCAGCACGGGTGTGGCAAAAATGAAGTCAGTGGCGTTGGCGACGGGGAAGCCGTTCTCGTCGTCGAAGTTGCGGTTGATCCAGTTCTGCACGCCTGAGCTGTAGAAGAGCTGCTGTGTGGGACCGACCGAGGTGCCGCCCGAGCCGCGCACGGCGAACGAGTAGCGCCCACGCCCAAACGAGGTGTAGGTTCGTGCATCGGCCAGCACCGTCACGAAGCGCACGCGCCCGTCGTCGAAGCTAAAGGGGCTGCCGGCCAGCTTGAGGGCGAGGCGGCTGCCGTTGGTCGGGAAGAGGAAGCCGGGCGTGGTGGTGTCTCTGGTGAACGCAACAGATGGAAAAAGGAGCGTTCGCGTGACGGACGGGATGGCGGCGTCGGTGATGTCGGCCTGACTGACGCCCATGATCGAGAGGTCGCCGTCGAGCCGACGGAATTTGTCGAGGGGCACGCTCGCGGTGAAACCGAGCCCGTACCAGCGGTACCGGTGGGCGCGGATGAGGCTGGCGTCGAGCAGCAAGCGGGAGATGTGGTAGCCCGACAGGCTCCAGTCGATCCGGCGCGGCAGGTAGCTATAGGAGATGACGTAATCGCTGTTGCGCAGGTCGATCAGCAGGTTGGTGGCGACGAAAATCTGGTGGTTGCCCAGCATGTCACTGAACATCATCTGCGTCACCCCCTGCATGCCGTAGAGCACGTCGTAGCCGGCGGTGCCGTAGACGAGGTCGGGCGAGAAGTCGAGCTTATACTTCTTCGGCTTGTAGCGCCCGTCCTCCTCCACATGGTCCTCGGGCGAGAAGCGATCGGCGCGCAGGGCGTAATCCTCGTCGTCCATCGCCGCCTGGTCAAAGGACTCATCGAAGACGTAGTTGCGGAAATCCACCTTGACGGAGCCGTAGAGGGTGCTGTCCTCTTCTGCCGCCTCGCCCTCATGCCCGTTCGTGCCGTCGCTCTCGCCATTCGTCCCCAGACTGCCGTTGGTCCCGTTGGTGCCGCCGTTGCCCTTGTGCCGCGCGGCGAAATCATACACGGAGGCAAACAGCCCTGCCTCGTCGGCTTCCAGTTGGGCCAGGAGCGCTGCGCGCGTCGTCTGCGCCTGTTGCACGCGGTCCACCGTGCGGGCGAACGTCACACCGTCGGCGGCATCGCGGAGGAACGGGTTGTTCTGCCGAAGCGAGGCCGAGGCGAGCGCGAGGGCCGGTGCGGGCTCTCCCGTCTCTTGCATCAGCCGCTGCGCCCACACGTTCGGGGTGAGCGTTTCCTTCTCCACCCGCCGCTCGAAGGGCGTCTTGAGCAGGTAGATCGACGGCGTCCCTTCTTTCAGGCTTACCACCGCCGCTTTTTTTCCATCGGCTGAGAGCGAAACCTGGGTGACACCAATATTGAGGTCGGTCAGGGGTCGATCCTCCCCCGTCAGCAGGTTTTTCTCGTAGAGGTTGTAGATGCCGTTGCGGTCCGAGATGAAGAGGACGCGGTCGCTGGTGCCGCCGAACTTGGCGCTCTGGTCGTCCCACAGACTCGTCGTTGTCAGGCGCTCGATGGTCACGTCATCCAGGCGCAGCAGGTACACGTCGTCCTGGCTGTAATCATGGGCGATCATCTCGAACGTGTCGGCCTGGTAGCGGCCCGGCGCGGTATAGTCACCCCGATCGCTGTGGAAGACCAGGAGCGTGCCGTTGGGGCTCCAGGCGGGCTCATGGTCGCTGAAGACGTCGTTCGTATAATTGATCGTCTCGTGGGTAGCCAGATCGAGCACGTAGATGTCGCTTTGGGCATCCTTCGACGCCTCGAACGCGATCTTGTCGCCGAGAGGGCTCCAGGCCACGCTCACGATCTGGTCGAGGCCGGGGATGCGGTAATGCTGCACCGCCTCGCCCGTCTCCACATCCACCACGGCAATGGCGTCGGACTTCCCGCTCTTGACGGCGAGGGCGACTTGCGTGCCCTCAGGGTTCCAGCTCAGGCCGGGCGAGAGGATGCGGAGGCTCTCGAACTCCATGCTCGTCTGCCCCTCCACCAGCTTCCGCAACACCGTCCCGTCGTTGGCGCTGGCGAGGTAGACGTCGAACAGGCCGCTCCGCGTGGTGACGTAGGCCACCTTGTCGCCCTGGGGCGAGAGGGCGGGGCTGGTGTTGTAATAGCCGGCGTTGTCGCGGGTCAAGATCGCCTTCGCCACGTCGTCCAGGTCCTCGCGGGCGGCGATCTCGGGGAAATAGATCTCCTTGAGCGTCTTGTGCCACCGCTCCGAAAGCTCCTTGAGCGTTAGCCCTGTGGCCCTTTTGAAGCTACCCTCGACCGAGCGCGACAGCCGCAGCCGCTGCAAGATCTCGCCGATCTTCTCGCGCCCGTACTGCTCGGCCACGTAATCCCACACACTCTGCCCGCCCCGATAGGCGAAGTACCCGTGAAGCCGCTCGATGTCGGTCAGGTTGTCTTCGAGCAGGGCCTCGCGCACGTACATGTCCGACTTCGAGTCCCACCCGAGCGCCGAATACTCAGCCAGCCCCTCGTTGAACCAGAGCGGGATGCGAAGCTGGATGTTGTTCTGCAAGACCGACTGGAGCGAGCCGCCGTAAAACATGTCGTTGATAACGGCGTGGACCAGCTCGTGGTGGACGACGCGCCGGTACTCCCGGTAGTTGCCCGTGAACGGTAAGGCGATGCGGTTCTTGAAAAGCTCCGTCACCCCCCCGATGCCCTCTGAATACGTCGGCAGGTTGACAGCGTTGGTGACGGCAAAATCGTTGTGGCTCTGATAGACGATGAGCGGGATACGGTCGGCGATCTGGTGCTGGAAAAGCTCCTCGATCTGCCGGTAGGCATCCTCGGCAGCCCGCGCGGTGAAATCGGCCAGGTCGCGCCCGCCCTCGTAATAATAGATGTCGAAATGGGTGGACTGGACGAAATGCCAGTCGTAGGCCTCGTACTGAATCTTATTCTTCCCAAACCGGAAATACTGCGCCTGCGCGCCGGACGGCAGCCCGGCCAGGAGCACGGCCACGATGACCAGAAAGGCCGCGCGCTGTCCCTGTTGAGCAGAAAGGCGCATAAAAGAGGCGTCCGAAAAGCGGGCACAAAAGGCACGACACGGCTCCTATTTGTCGCGCCGCACCCATGCTTGGAAACGCAAGAAAGTCAGCAAGTTCCGTCTTGCTTCAAGACGAGGCCCGCGCCGGTGTTCCTCGCCTAGAGAGGCAAAAACGTGTGGACGAATTCAAGAAACGAGGAATCGAAGATTGCCTATTCGCAAACCACCGCCTTTCCCTCCTCGTTTCCTCGACTCTTCGTCTCTTCGATTCCTTACAATGCCCACCCCGCCCGGTATTCGCGGTGGAGGTATTGCTCGGCTTCGGGGGCGTTGGGGATGCGCATTTCGGCGCCGTTGTAGGTGATGGGTTTGCCGGCGCGCAGGGCCACCAACCCCAGCAGCATCGTCTCGGTGAGCGGCGCGGCGTAGTCGAACGGGCACGTGGCCTCGCCCTCGCCCATGCAGGCATTCGCCCAGTTCATCTCGTGGCTCACGTCGATGCGGGTGAGCGTTTTGGGCACGTCGGCGTATTGCTGTTCGAGGTCCTGCGGGTACATCCGTGGATTGTGGCCGTAGGTGTCGTAGACGAGGATGCCTTTGGTGCCGACCATGATGGTGCCGCCCGTCGGGTTCATCTCGACGTTGTCCGGGTACTGCGGCGGGCGCGGGGGCAGCAGGCCGCCGTCGTACCAGGTCATCTTGAGGGGCGAGCCGTCGGCCTGGACGAAGTCGTAGTAAACGGTGGTGGCGAGGGGCCAGGATGCGGGCGCCCCGCGCTCCCCGCCGAAAGGCGTGCCGCTGGCCCAGACCTTCGTCGGGTAGTCGAGGCCGAGCGCCCAGTAGGCGTGGTCGATGAGGTGGGCGCCCATGTCGCCGAGGGCGCCGACGCCGTAGTCGAGCCAGCCACGCCACGCGAAGGGATGGTAGGCGGGGTTGTAGGGCACCTTGGGGGCGGGGCCGAGGAAGAGGTCCCAGTCGAGGTGATCCGGCACGGGCGGCGTCTCCGCCGGGCGGTCGATGCCCTGCGGCCAGATGGGGCGGTTGGTCCAGACGTGCACCTCACTCACGGGGCCGATGGCGCCGGCCCACACCCATTCGAGGAGGCGGCGGCCGTCGTCGTGCGAGTGACCCTGGTTGCCCATCTGTGTCACCACGCCCGTCTCCTTTGCCGTCTCGCGCAGCACGCGCGCCTCTTTCACCGACCACGTGAGGGGCTTCTGCACGTAAACGTGCTTGCCCATTTTCATCGCCTGGTTGGCGGCCACGGCGTGGACGTGATCCGGCGTGGCGATGACGACGGCGTCGATGCCCGGCTCCTGGTCCAGCATCTCGCGGAAGTCGCTGTAGCGCTTGGCCTTCTCGTAGGCGGCCTTGAGGGCGCGGCGGTCGTCCCGCACGTTGCCGCTCCGGTCGAGGAGGGAGCCGGCCACGCGGTCGAAGTCCACGTCGGCGATGGCGACGATGTTCTGGCTGGTGAGTTCGGCCATGTTTGAGGCGCCCATGCCGCCCGCCCCGATGGCGGCGACGTTGAGCGTGTCGCTGGGCGCTCGGAAGCCGACCCCGCCGAGGACGTGCCGGGGGACGATGCTGACGCCCGCTGCCGCGAAGGCCGCGCTCTTCACGAATTCCCGCCTGCCGATTTTTTGCATCTGGTTTCTTCTTTTAGACCGCCCGCAGAGGTGAGGATGCCCGGCTTTCGCAACTACTTCCTCCCTCCTGTAGTCATGCCCGCGTAGGCGGGAATCCAGAAATCACTTTTGTGACATCCGTACTGGATCCCCGCCTACGTGGGGAAGACTTGAAGGGAAAAGGTGGCAATAGTGTTCTGCCCCTGCGATGGCCTGATGAACAAGGTTGATTCGCTTCAAAATAACGAAGTAACCTCGTTCCCGCCACCTTTTTAGATTATGATTGAAGCGGAATGGCGACTATCGTAGGTTGATGCTCCCACTCCTCAGTTCAGTCTTCTATCAATGACCTACAAAGGATACGCGGCCATCATTCAATACGACGACCCCGACCGCCTCTTCCACGGCCATCTCGCCGATACGCACGACGATGTTTTCTTCGAGGGCGACTCCGTCGAGGAATTGGAAGAAGCGTTCTAAGTGCTCTGACAAGCGCATCTTGATGGGTTCTGCGCGCCCCTGCGTCTCCCTGCCGGCGTTGCGGTCGCTTGCCGTAGCACCGCTACGTCGCGCTCCCGCGCCTGGGCAGGAAACCGACTGGGCGCACATTCAGCCATCACTTTCCCCTTGTCACAGCACCAAGAGGCGGTGGACGATTACCTGGCCTATTGCGAGGAAGCGGGCCACGCACCCACGAAGCCGTTGTCGAGCTAAACCTTGTCCACACCTCCACACCCCGATTTACAGATCGGGGCTGGCTGTTCAAACGTCCATACCCTTCACGCATACCGCACCCAGCGGGCCAGCTCGCGCAGGCTGGGCTTCTTGCCGTACATCAGGATGCCGACGCGGTAGATGCGGGCGCTCAGCCAGATGGCCCCCAGGAAGCCACCAATCAGCAGGAGATAAGAAAGCGCGATCTCCCAGAAGGGCACGTCGGTGACGGCGGCGCGGACGACCATCAGGATGGGCGAGAAGAACGGGATGAGCGAGAGCACAACCGAGAGCGTCGTGTTGGGGCTCTCGACGATGAACGTGATGAAAATGATGGGCACGAGAATGAGGAGCGTGATGGGCATCATCAGCCCCTGCGCATCCTGCTGCTGCTCCACCGCCGAGCCCACCGCCGCGAAGAGGCTGGCGTAGAGCAGGTAGCCACCGAGGAAGAACAGCAGGAACCACACGAACAGCCCCGGCTCGATCTCCGGCACCGAAAAGTCCGCCGCCGCCAGCACCTCCTCCTGCGAGGCCTGGGCGGGCAGATTGAAATCGGCGGGGTTGAGGAAGAGCGAGGCGATGCTGCCGGAGAAGGTCAGCAAGAGGAGGATGAGGACGGCCCACGCGGCCATCTGCACCAACCCCATCGCCCCGATGCCCAGCACCTTGCCCATCAGGAGTTGGAAGGGCCGCACGGAGGAAACCATCACCTCCACCACCCTACTCGTCTTCTCCTCGATGACACCGTTCATGACGAAGGCGCCATAGAAGAACATAGCGAAGTAGATAAAGAAGCCCATAATGTAACCGACGAGGACGTAGGCAATCGTGTCGTCCGCCGCCTCCCCCTCATCGGTCAGCTTCACCATGCGCATCGGCACGCTCGTTTCGAGGATTTCGAGGACCTCGGCGTCCACCTGCCGCGCTTCGAGCCGCTCGGCCTCCACCGCCCGGCTGACGAGCCGTTCGAGCCGCTCGCCGAAGGAAAGGCCCCCGCCCTCGACCGAGTAATAGGTAGCCGCGCCCGCGCCCGTCAGCACGTCGCCGGGCAGCACGAGGTACCCGTCGTAGGTGCCCGCCTCCACCGCCGCGCGGAGCGAGTCGAGGGGGGCCTCGGCGGCAACGAAACGATACTGATCCTCGGCCTCGGCCTGCATCCGCTCCAGTAGCACGCCCGTCTCATCCACCACGGCGATGGCCTTCTCGTCGCTCCCGGAGGCGAGGATACCCAGCACCGCAGGCAACACCATCACCGCCACTAGGATTACCGGACCCACGAGGGTCGCCACGACGAACCACTTCGACTTCACCCGTCGCAGAAACTCACTCTTGAGAATGATCCAGATCTTGTGCATGGGAGACGGTTTGCTGATTGTCGGTTGGTCAGGCCTTGACGCGGGGTGCGCGAGAGAGGGCGGCGGCGGCGGCTTCGCGGCCCTGCTGTTTGGTGACCACGCCTACGAAAATCTCGGTCAGGGGCGGTTCGACGAGCTCGAAGCGGTAGACCTCGTCGGCCGTGGCGAGGGCGGCGTCGAGCACGCGCCGGGCGGGGGTGCCGTCCACCAACGTCATCTCGGCGCGGTGCAGGCTGCGCGTGTTGACGTGCACCAGGTTCTCCCGCACCAGTTCATCCACGAAGCTGCCGTCCCCGTCGAACTCGACGACGACGGTATTGTGGCCGTACGAGCGTTTGACGTCGCGGAGGGTGCCGTTGAGGACGATCTCGCCCTGGGAGATCAGGCACAGGTCGTCGCAGATCTGCTCGACCTGCTCCATGCGGTGCGAGGCGAAAAGGATGGTGCGATCCTGCTCCTTCAGTTCGAGGATGATGTCGCGCAACAATTCGGAGTTGATCGGGTCGAGGCCGCTGAAGGGCTCATCGAGGATGAGCAGGGCCGGGTCGTGGAGGATGGTGGAGATAAACTGGATCTTCTGCTGCATCCCCTTCGACAGCTCCTGCGTCTTCTTCCCCACCCAGTCCTCGATCTCGAAGCGCCCCAGCCAGTAGCGCACCCGCTCGCGCGCCTGCGTTGGGGATAGCCCCTTGAGCTCGGCCAGGTAGAGGAGCTGTTCGCCCACCTTCAGCTTTTTGTAGAGGCCGCGTTCTTCGGGCAGGTAGCCCATCCGCTCCTGGCTCCATGGCCCCACCACCCGCCCGTCGAAAAGCACCTGCCCCTCGTCCGGCACGGTGATGTAGGTGATCATACGGATGGTGGTGGTCTTGCCGGCGCCGTTGGGACCGAGTAGCCCCAGGATGCGCCCCGGCTGCGCCTCGAACGTGACCTGATTCACTGCGACGACTTTTCCGTACCGCTTGGTGACGTTCTCTACTGCAAGCATGATTTGGTTGACGGTTGTCGATTTACGGTTAGAATAGTCTGTCCAAAAAGAAACTGGAAACTGCGAACCGCAAACCGAAAACTATTTCAGAGACGAGAAAGCGTGGCCTGGGGGATGGGGATCAGATACTCCGATTCGAGCACGTCTTCGTGCACGCCGAACTGGCCGGTGCCCCGGAAATCCACCGCCACGAAAGCGCCGACGATGCGCCGCACCTCGCCGATGCCGTAATAGCCCGGCGACGGGCCGTAGTAAACCAACTCGCCCTGGCTCAGGTCTTTCTTCATCCGCGCCCGCCGGTGGTACATCGGCACCACGGGCAGCAAATCCAGGCGATATGGGCTCGATCCGTTCTTGTTCAAGAATTTCATAGCGTCCTCCCCTACTAACGGCGGCGCTTCAACGCAAGGCCCGGCGCCGTGGTTCGGCGCGGTGTATGGCGCAAAATAGGGAAACTATTCCGGATTTTCGACGGATTTCTCCCAAAATCGGTTGGTTCCTCCGCGCCGATTCGGTATACTTGCGCTGCCGCACAATAAACAATTGGAGATCATTGCTCAGTGCCAACTGTGGCCCTTCCCTCACCCACCGTCCCGTCGTACGTTTTATGCTGCACAACTACGAAAACAAGATGGCTGATCGGCAGGTCGGTCGCAACGCCGAGTTGTTCGCCCAGTCCATTGCCGAGAAAGAGACGGCGGAGGAGCGCTTCCCGTACCTCCGCATCCTCATCAGCATCATCGAGCAGGCCCATCCCGAGTGGAATCAGGTGCCGCAGAAAGACCGCCAGATGGCCCTGCTCGTGGCCCGCATGAGCGATGACAAGCTCGATCAGGACGAGGTGGCCGACGTGGTCCGCGTTCGCGATGAAGAGCGCGGCTTCTTCTACGACTGAGGATCAGCGACTGCGCGTAGCCGGCCTTTCCTTTTCTTCCCTTCACCCCTCGATGCGTCCGGGATTGGCCTGGACGAAGGCGGCCCAGTTCTTATGCGGCGTGGCGGTGCCGCCGTCGGTGCGGCGGTGGGCGTGGCAGAGCGCCACGGCGAGCGCGTCGGAGGTGTCGAGCGAAACGTCCTCCTCGATGTGCAGGATGGCTTTGACCATGAACCAAACCTGCTCCTTGGCCGCGTTGCCGTTGCCCGTCACTGATTTCTTCACCTCTTTGGGCGTGTACTGGGTGACGGGGATCTGGTGGTTGAGCGCCACCAGCATGGCCGCCGCCTGCACCCGCCCCAGCTTCAGCATCGACTGTGGGTTGCGGCCGTAGACCGGCATCTCCACGGCGCACTCGTCCGGCGTCGTCTGCGCCACCACCTCAGTGAGTCGGTCGTAGACCTGCTTGAGGCGCCACTGGTGACTGCGGTGCGCGTCGAGGTGCAGCACGCCGTACGCGACGAGCGTCTCCTGCCCCCCGTCCACCTCGATGACGCCATAGCCCGTGTGCAACGAGCCGGGGTCGATGCCAAGAACAATCATAGTGCGGAGTGCGGAGTGGGTGCTAAAGGAGAGTCTGTCAGCGACTCGCTTACAAGGTAGCAGAGAATCCGGGCAGAAGAAAGTCAAACTTTCAGCAAACCTCGGCCCTGCCCCTCTTTTCATCCAGCACTCCGCACCTAAGAGACCAGGGCTTCGTCGTAGTCGAGGGCGGCGTAGACGGCCTGCACGTCCTGTAACTCTTCGAGGTGTTCGACGAGGCGCAGGACTTTCTGCGCGTCGGTGGGGTCGAGTTGGAGGGTGGTGGTGGGGATGCGCTGCAGCGACGCCTCCTCTGGCTCGATGCCGGCCTCGTCGAGCGCCTCCTGCACGGCGGCGAAATTCTCCATCGGCGTCGTCACCACGAACACGCCATCCTCCTGCGCCAGGTCTTCCGCGCCGGCTTCGGCCACGAGCAGGAAAAGCTCCTCTTCATCGAGACCGGCGGCG
>JAHEMB010000073.1:0-1671 GCA_024643915.1 Rhodothermaceae bacterium
GGTGCCCGGCGTGGGGTCGCGCTTCTTCCAGAACTCCCTAAAGCGCTTGAGCCGCTCGGCCTTCGACTCGGCTTGGCGGATGTGGCGCACATCCTTGCCCTTGGCGATGTAGCTGAGTTGCTCGACGGCTTCGTCGAGGTCCTGAATGTGCTCGGCGAGGCCCGTCCACTCGGCCACCAGGGCGCGCTCGGCCACATCAAGGAGGCGGCCCTCTTCGTCTTCCACCTTCACGCGGATGAGGTACTCGCCCGCTTTGAAGTCATCCATCGGGATGGTGACGATGAAGGGGTTGCGGCCTTTACTCAGGCGGCGCGGCTCGTCGATAGTGTAGGAGACCTCCCCGCCGGGCTCGTCGTCGTTCTTGCCTAGAAGCGTCCGCATCAGGGGCGGGCCGCTGGCCTTGCGCGTCCGCATCACCTCGCGCGTGACAGAGACGCGCTGCGGTTTCGAGGTGTAGACCTCGTAGAAAAGCTGAAGGCCGAGCCGGTCCGTGCCGAGCCGGTTCGAGACACTGGGCTCAATGGTGTGCTTCTCGACGTCGTGCGCGTCGATAAGAATGAGGTCGCTGACGGCGATGGGCTTGTTGAGATTGCGCACCGTCACGGGCAGTTCGCGTACGAACGTCTCGTTGGAGTGCTGGTCCTCAATCTGAAAAAGGAGCAGGTACTGGCCGGGATCAAGGAGGAGGTCCTGCGTGGTGCGGTCGGCGAACTCGGGTGTCTGGGTGGAGGCGTAGTTCTCGACGAAGAAAGTGCGGTCCCAGAGGCGGCGCTGAACGAGATTGCGGCCCTCGTCCTTGCTGCCGGTCTCAAAGGCTTCGACCATCACCGAATAGGAGGCCTTGAAGCCGTTGGGGGTGCTGATGAAGCTGAGGCGGGCGTAGGGGATCTTGGTGTAAAGGTCGACGCGTGTCTGCTCCACATTGCCCGCCTCGGGCCGGGCGCAGACGGCATCGACCTCGAACTCGGGCATGGACGCCTGCGCGAAAGCGCCGGGCGCTGCCGCCATCCCCAGCGCTAACAGCATGCCGGCGAGGCGAAGCCCCCATCGATTATGGTAACGGTCCACCATACAACCTCCTCCACGAACTAGATGATACTCGCGGCGCCCCGGTCAGGGGACCCTTAGCGCCATCAGCACGTCATCCTCTTTCACCAACCGCGGTTTTCAAAGTCCGGATCCGTGTGTCGATCCGGCGCGGCCGTAAAAGGCGTAACTACTTCGCCAATATAAAAAATTGGCGGTCAAAACCTGCTGCTACGCCGCGTACCGTTGATTTATTGCAGCGAACGGTAGAAGCGTTCCGGCGAACGGAGGGGGCCGCGGGCGGAGCGCGCGTAGCCAACGGCGAAGTGAGGGGCAGAACGCTTCCGCTTCGCTGCGCGCCCTCCACGCTGCACCCCTCACCCGTTCAGTGAAACAGCGCCTCAACGAAGCGCTGGCGATCGAAGATTTGCAGGTCCTCGATCCGCTCCCCCACACCGATGTATTTTACGGGAATCCGGAACTCGTTGGAAATGCCAATCACGATGCCCCCCTTGGCCGTGCCGTCGAGCTTGGTCAGGACGAGGCCCGTCACTTCAACACTTTTGGTAAACTCTTCGGCCTGGCGAATGGCGTTCTGGCCGGTAGAGGCGTCGAGGACGAGGAGCACCTCGTGCGGGGCACCCG
>JAHEMB010000073.1:1681-9607 GCA_024643915.1 Rhodothermaceae bacterium
CCACCTGACGGTCCATCACGCGCTTGATCTTGGAGAGCTCCTCCATCAGCCCACCTTTGGTGTGGAGCCGTCCGGCGGTGTCGATCAAAACCACCTCGGCATCGCGCGACGTGGCGGCGGCAAGCGTGTCGAAGGCGACGGCGGCAGGGTCGGCGCCGTGGTGCTGCTTGACGAGGGGCACGTCCGCCCGTTCGGCCCACACGTCGAGCTGTTCGGTGGCGGCGGCGCGGAAGGTGTCGGCGGCGCCGAGGAGCACGCGCTTGCCGGCCTGTTTGTACCGGTGCGCGATCTTGCCGATGGAAGTGGTTTTGCCAACACCGTTGACGCCGACGACCATGATGACGTGCGGGTGGTTGGGCAGGGGCGCATCGAAGGCGGCGGGGCGCTCGGGCGCGTGCGCCAGCATCAGGTCGGTGATCTCGTCGCGAATGAGCCGATTCAGTTCTTTGGTCGAGACGTACCGGTCCCTCGCTACGCGTGCTTCCACCCGACGGATGACCTCAAGCGTGGTATCGACGCCGACATCGCTGGTAACGAGCGCCTCCTCCAGGTCGTCAAGCACTTCTTCATCGACGCTGTCTTTGCCTCGGACCAGCCGGTCGATCTTGCCAAAAAAGCTGGATCGGGTCTTTTCGAGTCCCTCCTCCAGCCGTTCCTGTTCGTCTGCGGTTTTTGTTCTATTAAACAACGCCATGTAAATCTGCTCTATCGGTTTGCTTTAGGGTGAAAGGGAGCCGGGTCCAAAACCAGAGGTTGGCGCGTGGCAAAGGGCAGAGGACGAAGCCGGAGGGGGGTACCCTAGTCGCTTTGCGCCACGTGCCGTTCACTCTCCTACCCCCGCACAGGCTCAGGGATTTCGCCGGCCCGCAACAGGCGCAGGCCCCGGCGGAGATAGAGGACGAACGAGACGACCATGAGGGCGGAGGTGACCCACACGCAGATGGCCATGACGGGCGGATCGGCTTGGAGGAGGCCCGCCAGGACCGTGGCGAAAAGGGCCGTCACGGCCACCTTGCCGATGTAGAGGCTCATTGTCACCTGCCCGAGGCGCCGCGCGATGATCACACCGCCGACGACGATCAGCACGTCGCGCAGGACGAGCAGGGCGAGGAACCAGAGTGGAAGCGTGCCCCGCACCGCTAGGGCCATCACGATCATCGCCCCGGCCACCTTGTCGGCAAGGGGATCAAGCACCTTGCCCCACTCGGACACCGTATTAGACCAGCGCGCCACGCGCCCGTCGAAGAAATCGGTGACAGCGCCCAGGAAGACGAGGCCGAAGATCCAGAGGAGGGGGCCGTTGATGAGGATGAGGTACGTGATGGGGACGACCAGCACGAGGCGGGTCAGGCTGAGCAGGTTGGCCGCCGTCCAGAACCGCCCCAGCAGCCGGCGCACCTGCACCTTGCCCGCTGTCTCTGTCGTTGTATCCGCTCTCTCCATCGCCGCTGCCGATTTCGATGTAAACGCGACTCGCTGAATAAAAAGAACGCCCCACCCGCCGTTTGGTTTATCCAGCCCGGGGAGACGAGGAAACGATGAACCGACGAAAGGAAGAACCAACGAGAGGCTGACGCGGAAGTTATCCTCGTTTCCTCGATTCTTCGATTCCTCTGCTCGTAAATTCTCCCCGACTCCCCGACTCCCCGACTCCCCGACTCCCCGACTCCCCCTCATGCCCTGGCTATTTCTTTTCGGTGCGGCGTTCGTGGTGCAGGCGGCCTACTGGCGGCGGCTGCATCGGGGTTTCCAGATAGCGACGCAGGAGGAGGCTGGCCCTGCGGAGAAGCTGCTGCCGATGTCGGTGGTGGTGGCGGCGCGGGACGAGGAGGCCAACCTGCCGCCCCTCCTCGATGCCCTCGCCCGGCAAGCGCATCCACGCTTCGAGGTGGTGGTGGTGGACGACGCCTCGACTGACCGCACGGCAGCGATCGTCAGGGCGCGGGCTGCGCAGGATGATCGCTTTCGGCTCGTGCAGGTCGAAGAGCCGGAGCCGCCCCGCAAGAAACACGCCCTCACCCTCGGCATTGCAGCAGCGCAGCATGGCCTCCTCGCTTTCACCGACGCCGACTGTAGGCCGCCGCCGGGCTGGCTCGCCACGCTTGCCCGCCACCACGCGGCGCATTCCGAGGGCGCCGTACTCGTCGGCTACGGCCCTTTCCGCAGAAGGCCAGGGCTGTTGAATCGTTTCACCCGCTATGAGACGTTTGTCTCCGGCTTTCTGGGAGCGGCGGGCCTGGGGCTGGGGAGGCCCTTCATGGCCGTGGGACGGAACCTCAGCTACCCGCGCGCCCTCTTCACGCGCATCGGCGGCTTTGCGCACTCGCTCCAGTCGCTCAGCGGCGACGACGATCTGCTGGTGCAAGAGGTCGCCCGCCGCCGGGCCGCTCCGATTCATTTCGTGGCCGACTCCGGCGCCTTTGTCCCCACGGACGCGCCCGCCACCTGGGGGCAGTGGCGCCGGCAGAAGCTCCGCCACGTCTCCGCCGGGCGTTTCTACGACCGCCGCGTGCAGGTCCACCTGACGCTTTTTCACACGACGAGTATCGCATTGTGGGGCGCACCTCTGCTGGCGGGCTGGCCGGGCGCCGGCCTCCTCGCAGCGAAGCTGCTTATCCAGGCCGCTATCCTGCGCCCTGCCGCTCGTGTCCTTGATGAGCGCGACCTGCTCCCCGTCCAGCCGTTTCTCGAGCTGCTCTACACCCTGTATACTTTGCTCGTTGCCCCGCTCGGTGCCCTCAAAGCCCCAAGGAAATGGTGAGCCGACGAGGGGATGAACTGACGAGGAGAGGAGTCGAGGAAGCGAAGAGCCGAGGAAACGAAGATATAAGTTACGGAAAGTGCTTGGCGTTTCTTCATTTCCTCGATTCCTCACGCCAATTCATCAGCGAGCGCCGGTGGCTGAGGCGACGACGGCCCGGTTCTCGTAGAGGACGAGCAGGCGGCTCTGCCAGCCGATAGAGGCCACGTCGAGGTCGCCGTCGCCGTCGGCGTCGAAGAGGCGGGTGCCGGTGTGGTGGTCGAGGCCGTTGAGGTCGCCCGCGTCGAGGGTGTGGCGGGTCCAGGTCTGGCCACCGTCGCGGTTTTCGTAGACGAAAGCACGGCCCTCACCTTTGTGTTCGCCCGCCACGAGGTCGAGGTCACCGTCGCCGTCGAGGTCGGCCACGTCGAGGCTCATCAGGAGGTACTCCGTGTCGATGACGTGCTCGGGCCAGGCCTGGGTGGGGTCGCCGGGGTGCTCGCCCCAGGCGAGGCGGTCGGCGTGCTCGGCAGCGATCACCACGTCGAGGTCACCGTCGCCGTCGAGGTCGGCCAGTTGTACGCGGTCAGGGTCACCGTCGCCGAGGGACACGGCGTTGAACGTTGTCCAATCGCCGTCGTTCTCCTGCCGCAGCCAGTGCGTGCCGAGGTGGATGTCCGTGTCGCCGTCGCCGTCGAGGTCGGCCAGGGCGATCTGCTCGCCGTTGGTCGTCTCGCTGATCACCTCATGTTGCCACGCATCGCCTGAAGAAGCCGGGGCGTGCAGCAACTGGGTGCTGGTGCGGTTGTGCCAGGACAACACCACCTCGGGGCCGCCTCCCTCGAACACCTGCCCGACGCGGACGCCTTGGAGGAAATCGCCGTCGCCTGCCGGGAGGTCGGTGCGCAGGGTGAAGGACGCGGCGCCGTCGTTAGAGGCCAGGACGAAGCCGCTGCCGTAGGGGGCGCCGTCGGTGCCGAGTACATCGAGGTCGCCGTCGCCATCAAAATCGTAGACGGCGGCCACGTTCGTCAGGCCGGCGGCGATCTCGTGGCGCGTCCAGCTACCGCCGACTTGGCCCGGGTTCTCGTACCAGAAACGGCCCGTGGCAAGGTCGCCGTCGCCGTCGCCGTCGAGGTCAGCCGGTTCGATAAAGACGGCGCGGTCCTGGGCCTCGTCGTCGAGAACGTGTCGCGTCCACAGGCTCAGCGGCCACTGCCCGTCGGGGGGGGCAGGCAGGTTCAGCCACAGGTCCACGCGCAAGGGCAGGTCGCCCGCCTGGAAGTTCTTGCCGGCCACGTCCGGGCGCCCGTCCTCGTTAAGGTCGGCCACCTTGGCGTTGTGGGAGCCGCTCCGGGCCAGGATGTGCTCGGTCCAGTCGTCCGGCGTGTCGCCCTGGATGAAAATGGCGATGCGCTTCTCCGAGGTCGTGTGCATCTCGGCGGCAAACACATCGGGGCGCTCGTCGCCGTTGAAGTCGGCCACCTGGAGGGAGTGGACGCCCTCGTAGTCGTCGGCAACAACATGCCGTTCCCATGTTCCATTATTGGGATCGGTAGGGGCTTCGTACCAGGCCACGCCCGCCCCGCTCTCCTCGCCCGACAGCACCACGTCGAGGCGGCCATCGTCGTTGAGGTCGGCCACGGCGCCGCGCGCCTCCATCGGCCAGGCGTCGTCGATCACGTGTTTCGGCCATTCGTCCTGCGCCGGGTCAACCGGGTTCTCGAACCAGGCGTTGCCGAAGAGCACATCGAGGTCACCGTCGTCGTCGAGATCAGCCACGGCGCCCCCGGTGCGCTCGCCGCTGCGCTCTTCGTAGATACGCACGCGGGGCCAGTCGTCAGTGGGGTCAGACGGATTGGACATCCAGTAAAGGGCGTCCTTGGTGGCGTAGAGAAGGTCGGTGCGTCCGTCGCCATCGAGGTCGGCGGCGTGCATCAGGTCCGGCTCGTCGTCGTAGCCGAGGTCGTGTTGGGGCCAGGAGTCGGCGGCGGCAGGGTTGCCTGGGTTCTCGAACCAGGATTGGCCGACAGCTACGTCGAGGTCGCCGTCGCCGTCGAGGTCGGCGAGGGTGCCGTATTTGTAGTCGCCGGGGGCGAGGGTGTGGCGGGGCCAGGGCTGCTCGGAGGCGCCGGGGTTACGGTACCAGGCCATCTGGTGGGCGTCGTCGTCGCCGCGCCCGCTCGTCCACACGTCGGGCCGCCCGTCACCGTCGAGGTCGCCGATCTGGAGGTCGTTGATCCGGTAGTCGGCCAGGGGCACCGCGTCGATGGCAAGGTATCGGAAGAAGCCGAAGGGCGTGCTGGCAGGCGGGATCTCCTCGAATGGCGGTGGCTGCGGGTCCGAGGGGAAGGATATCCCCATCTCGTCGCAGCCGAAGCAACCCGCCACGCAGAGCAGGAGGAACGGCAGCAGCGGGTATCGCCGTGCATCAAACCGGGTTGACATCATAGTCGTAGACGCGCAAGGCGCAGTGAGCCGCGATGAGGCCGACGCTGCCGCCTGGCAGTAGCTCCGGCGGGTCCGGCACGTCGAGTTGAGGCGCCGGTTCGGGCCGCCCGGCTTCCCACACCGTGAGCGCGTAACGCGCCGGGTGGACGAGCAAGCGGAAGTGATACGGGACGTCGGGGCGGAGCTGGGTAAGGGGCCGGCGGCCCAGCCGCAACGCCTCGTTCTTAAGAAACCCGGCCCAGCGCCGCCACCGGACGTAAGGCTTCTCCTGCAATACGTGGCACCCGATCTTCTTCCCTGCACCGTTGCGGTGTACATCCACGCCGAAGCGCAGGCGCAGGCCGGGACAGTGGGCGGCGTAGTAGCCCAGGCCGGTGCTCCACTCCCAGGGTAGATGGTGGCCGTCGCCTTGCCGGTGCGGGTTCCACTTAAAGATCAGGCCGACGTTCTGGTATCGCACGTTCGTCCAGGCTGTCACACGCAGGCGTGCCTTCACGGTGTAGCCCGTCGTCCAGTCGTGCCGGCCAAAGGCAATAAGACGGTCGTAGCCGGCGTCTTCCTCGCGGATCTCCAGGCAGGCGCCCTCCGCGTCGCGCCCCAGGCGCCACCGGCCATCGATGACCTGGCCTGCCTCTTCCACATGGGCCAGCGATGCCGCCTCCAGGCGGAAGTGAGGCACGTCGGCCCCGGCGGAATGGGCCGTGAAGGCGAGGGTGTGCCGGTGTTCATCGCCCGACTGATCCTGCACACACAGGCGCAGCACGTTCTCGGGCCGCAGATCATCCAGGCGGATTGTGTCGATGTTGAAGTCGCCGGGGCGGGCCAGGCGGCCTGTTTCCTCGGGATCCCGCTTGAAGTAGACAGGGCGTTCGGGGCCATCGTTGAGCCGGTAGCGCAGCGCTGCCGTGGTGTCGTAGGCGTCGATGTGGCCGACGACGTTGAAGATCTCCTGCGCGCTGGAGGCGGCCGGCGCCCCCGGCGTCAGGTTCCACACTTCGAGTCCGTCGCTGCGATACATGGCGCTTTTCGGAAGGTGCTTGTGCCCAAGCAGTACGTCTGAATATCGAATGTCGAACAAGGACTTTTGAAGCTAGAAGGGTCCATCTTCATGTTCACGGGTGAGGTAGATCCTTCATCATTCGACGTTCCTTGTTTGAATTCGATATTCAGAGAGACCCATCGAAGCTACCGTAGCTGCTGCGCCGCGTCGAGGGCGCGCTGCAAGGCTTCCTCAATGTCGAAACGGGTCTGGTCGGGGGCGTCGAGCTGTTGCACGGCGAGGAACGCGGCGTCGAGGAGGCCGCGTTCGAGCTTGCACCACCGATAAGCGTGCCGGTGCTCCTCGAACGTGAGGCGGGTGTCCTGCCCGGCGAACATGCGCAGGGCCTGCTGCTCGACGGCGGGGGCGACGCCCTTGATGGCGCACGCCAGATCGTGATGCGGCAATCCCACGCCCGCCCATTCCCAGTCGATGAATTTGGTTTCGTCGCCGGCTGTGTGGAAAAGAACGTTGGAGCGGTTGGGATCGCCATGGAGGGGGCCGATCATCTCGCCGTTGGGTAGGGGCGTGTTCAGGTACAGGACCTCGATCTCCTCCCAGCGCTCCTCCATCTGCCGGGCCAGGGGGCTCCGCGAGGCTGCGCCGTAGCGCCGCAATTGCAGCCGCGCATAGTCGGCGAAGCGGCGGCGGAAGGCAGCGTCGTAGTGCAGCAGCCGTCCGGCGTCGAGGGGGGGGATGGCCCCTCGCATGGCTTCATGTAGGGCCGGTAGCCTTGCCGCGATGTGGAGGACGACGTTGGCGCCGTGGCGGGCGAGGTAGCGGCTTCCGAGGTCTTCGAGCAGGTATTGATAATGGCGCCCTGGCTCTAATTCGCGGCAAAAATAGACGCCGGGCAGGTACCGCGCCCAGCCGCCTTCTTCGTCGAAAGCGCCTCGGTAAATCAGATACTCCGGCGGCCCCGGCAGCACGGGCAAGCCTTCAAGGGCCGGTATCTGGGCGAGGTCGTACACGGCGTTTTTGTAGACGAGGGAGGCCGTCTGCCCGCTCTGGCCCCGCAAGAAAACCCGATAGACCCACGACGACTTCCACCCGGTGAGGTGGACGTAAGCGATGCGGGTCGGGGCCTCGCCTAGGAGCTTGCTGCTTACCTCATTCAGCACCTCGGCGGACAGCCCTGGCGGAGCGCCGCGCAGAGCCAGGGGCAGGGCGCCGCGCACGGGGGCCGGCAGCCGCTGCACGCCCCGATCCAAAAAGGCCGTGAAACGCGAGGGCGGGAGCGCCACCCGCTCCAGCACCGGCCACGTCTTGAGGCTGCGCGCTGCACGAGAGAGGGTCGAGCGGATCATGGTCAGAATACGATGCGCGGCTCGGGGATGGGGATGATGAACCGGCCGCCCTTGCGCCGGTACTCCACCTGCTGCTGCATGATCTCTTTGCCGAAGTTCCAGGCGAGCACGAGGACGTAGTCGGGCTGGTCGAGGATGAGGCGCTCAGTCGGGTAGATGGGCAGGTGGGTGCCGCTCATGTACCGCCCGTGCTTATAGGGGTTCAGATCGACCACGTACTCGACCATGTCGCGGTCGATACCACAGTAGTGGAGGAGCGTGGTGGCTTTGGCGGCGGCGCCGTAGGCCACCAGGAACCGCTCTTGCGCCTTCAGGTGGTGCAGCATATCCATCAGCCGCACCTTCACGTCCTCCACGCGCACGGCGAAGTCGCGGAAAAAGTCGATGCG
>JAHEMB010000074.1 GCA_024643915.1 Rhodothermaceae bacterium
CCCAGAGAATTTCATTCTGGAATGAGGCTCTTGCAGAGCGGGCTTTGAGTCGGCTTAAGCCGAAAGAGTGACTTTCAGTCGCTTGCAAACCTATGGACTTCCAGTCCATAGTCGTTTAGTTCGTCAGTCGGGTTTACTGGCGTCAGTCACGCTGCGCGCTCGTGTCGCCCTCGTGTAGGATTTCGATTTTAGGATTTGCGCTCAGCGCTAGGCGTCTTCGGGTTCGAGCTCGAAGAACATGCCGGCGATGCCGAGGAACCGGCGCTCGGCGCCCCGCTGGTCCTCGCCGTCGAGGTCAATGGTGTAGATGCTGAAGAGCATGTAGTTTTCGCGCTCGGTGACGCGGTCTACGAAGGAGCCAGCCAGGGCGCCGCCGGCCCCGGCCATGGCGCGGCCCAGGGCGCTGTCGCCGGCCTCTTCCAGGAGCAACTCCTCCGAGTGCTGGCGAACGAACTGCCGGAAAGCGCCCATCTCAGGATTGAAGATGAACAGGAGCACGAAGGCGATCAGCGCCATCAAGAGAGGGGTGCGCATGGGATTTCGTGCTTTGTTCTTAGGACTTTGTTCTCCGGGGCAGCATTCCTCGTTTCTTTCCTAAGAACGAAGAACGCAAACGAACGCAGTGAGCGTACCGAGCTCAAAATCACTGCGCGGGCGCCTTGTCGGGCGGCGGGGCGCCGAGCATGGCGTAGGTGAGGATGTTGACGCCCATGCGGAGGGCGGCCTGTCGTTTCGCAGGCGGGTTGTCGTGCACGGTGGGCGGCTCCCAGCCGTCGCCCAGGTCGCTTTCGTAGGAGTAGAAGACGGCGAGGCGGCCATCAGCGGCGAACAGGCCGAAGCCCTGTGCGGGCTTGTTATCGTGCTCGTGGATCTTGGGAAGGCCGTTGGGGAAGTCGTAGTGCGTGTGGTAGATGGGGTGGCTGAAGGGCAACTCGACGAACTCCTGCTCGGGAAAGACCTTCTTCAACTCGCGGCGGATGTGCTTGTCGAGGCCGTAGTTGTCGTCGATGTGGAGGAAGCCGCCGCCGTCGAGGTAGCGCCGCAGCCGGGCGGCCTCTTCATCGGTAAAGCGGACGTTGCCGTGGCCGGTGAGGTAGAGGTAGGGGAAAGTGAAGAGCTTGTCGCTGGAGAGCTCGACCACCTCCTCCTTCGGCGCCACGTCGAGGAGCGTGTTTGCGCGGGTGAACTTCAGCAACTCGATGAGCGAGGTTTCGTCGCCGTACCAGTCGCCGCCGCCGCCGTACTTGACGCGGGCGATCTGGATGGTGTGCTGGGGCTGGGCCAGGGCCTCCTGCACCGCGCTGAGGCCCATGGTGAGGGCCAGCGCGAGAAGTATGGACGTGTGGACGTATGGACGTGTGGACGAAATCGCTCGCTGCGCTCGCGCCATCCTGCGAAAGAGTCTATTCATCGACTGAGTCCTTTACTTCGAGGGAGCGACGAAGGGCTTCAAACGACGCGGCAGGGCAGAAAGTTTGTCGAGCCGGAAGCCGCGTCGGCGAAATCACCCGGCGACAAGCTCCGCCACCAGTACCGCTCGCAGCACGGTGACGGCCTGGCCGGAGAGCAGCACGCGGGCGCCTTGCGGTTGCACACGCACGATCCCGCCCCGCGCCGACGCCTGGTAGCCCATCAGGTCATCTTTGCCCAGCTGCTGCTGCCAGTAGGGGCCGAGGGAGCAGTGCGCCGAGCCGGTAACCGGGTCCTCCGGGATGCCGAAGGCCGGGGCGAAGTAGCGGGAGACGAAGTCGTAGCCGTCCGTCGTAGCCGGTGCCGTGACGATGACGCCCCGTTTCCCGAGCGCCTCGATGCCCGCCATATTGGGGCGTAGTGCCCGCACGGCGTCTTCGGAAGCGAGCACGACGAAATGGTCCATCCGGTTGCGGCCCACAAACGTCGGTTCTGCCCCGATGGCTTCCAGCAGACCTGCCGGCGCCTCGCACGCCTGGGGCGCCTCGGCGGGGAAGTCCATCTCGATCCAATCGCCCTTGCGATGGGCTTCGAGGAGGCCGCTACGGGTGAAGAAGCGGGCGGTGGCGTCGGGCGGCAGGTGGCCCTCTTCCCACAAGACGTGGGCGCTGCCGAGCGTGGCGTGGCCGCACAGGTCCACCTCGGCGGCGGGCGTGAACCAGCGCAGGTCGAACGCGCCGTCGTCGCGGCGGACGAGGAAAGCGGTCTCTGAAAGGTTCATCTCGCGCGCCACCTGCTGCATCCAACCGGCGTCGGGCATGGCGGGCAGCACGCACACCGCCGCCGGGTTGCCGGCAAACGGGCGATCCGTGAAGGCATCTACCTGAATAATTTCCATGACCGCACCTCGCTGCTAATCTTCGTCTACGTAGGCTGCAGCCTCGATTTCCACGAGCATCCGGGGGTCGATGAGGCGGCTGACCTGGATCATGCTGGTGGCGGGCCGGATGGCGCCGAACACCTCGCCGTGCGCCCGCCCAATGGCCTCCCACCGGTCGATGTTGAGGACGTAAATCCGGGTGCGGACGACGTCTTCGAGGCGTGCGCCGCAGCCTTCAAGGGCCACCTTCACGTTCTTGAGGGTCTGCACGGTCTGGGCGTAGGCATCGCCTACCCCCACCACGTTTCCCAGAGCATCGGTGGCGGTGGTGCCGGAAACGTAGACGTGCGGCCCTACCCGCATCGCGCGCGAGTAGCCCACGATAGGCTCCCACGGCGTGCCGGATGAATAGATGCGTCGCTCCATGATTCCTCGTCAAGGCAAGACGTTGGCGACAGAAACTCTCCCACACCCTCATACACCCAACCCTTCAGACCTACCACCCCAGGTTGCGGCCCTCGCGCGGTGCGGCGGCGGGGTGCAGGTCGGTGGGGAGGGGGGCGACGGTGAGGGCCGGCACGGGTGCGTCCGTATCGCCGAGGGTGAGCAGGTCCAGATAGCGCCGCCCGCGTTTGGCGAGGGCCGCCGGGCGGGCGTCGTTCGTCAGCACGCCGCTCGTCAACAGGTTGTAGGCGATCCGCGACGGCTGCACCCACGAGACGAGCGGCTCGGCCACGGGGCGGCTTGAGGGCGCGACAGCGATGGGCAGGCCCGCCCGCGTGAAGCTGATCTCCCACGAGGCGCCTTTGAGCTTGCCGTCGCGGCGCAGCAGCCACGGGTAGCGGCGCAGCACGTCGGGCGCCGGGCTGGCCGGCACGAGCACCTTGAAGAACGCCTCCTCCTCGGCCAGAAAGTCCTCGATGGTGAGGTTCGGGTTGTTCTGCAGGGCGAGATACAGGCGGGCCGCATCGATGCCGCGCAGGTTGAGGCCGTTGTAGAGGCCGTGGTAGTTGGGCTCGCGGATGTCGCGCTCGTCGTACCAATCTTCGAAGCGGTCACTCAGCAGCATGTTGATTTCGAAGTGGACGTGCGCGCGGTCCCGGTCGATGCCGCGCCCGGTGTAGCCGAGCGTGGCCAGGCGCTCGCCCTGCCGCACGCGCTGCCCCTTGCGCACCTGGACGCGGCCGAGGTGGGCGTAGAGGCTGTAGAAGGGCGAACCGCTCCACCAGTGCTCCACCACCACGTAATGCCCGTAGCTCGAATGCCGCTCCACCCGGTTGATGTAGACCACCTGCCCATCGTCGATGGCGCGGACGGCGTCGAGGGGCTCGCCCTTGTGGTCGCGGCGGACGGGCTTGATGTCGAGGCCCTCGTGGAAGCGCGTCTTGACGAGGCCGTGCCGCGTCTCTTTCAGGTTGCGCACGTAGCCGTACTGCCCGCCTTCCCACGGCAAGGATCGCTTGCCTTTGAAGTAGCGGACGGTGTGCTGGTAGAAAGCCGGCTCATCCCCCCGCAGCAGGGCGTCGTTATCGGTGGGCAAAATCAGATCGAGGGGCTGCCCACCGACCGGCAGCACGGCCCCCATCGACACAAGAAGGACAATAAAGCACAGCAGACGACGTGCAGGCATGGCGTTTCCTCCCTCCCAGGAGACTGCGCAATGAGCAATGAACAATGGGCTATTCAGCGAGGGGGTAGCTAAGTCCACCTCGTCTAGCACCCACTGCTCATGGACAACTGCTCCTTGCAAACTGAAATTCTGGCCTCTCCGCCTTTAATATCGTCAAACCGGCCCCCAAATAAAAAGGGCAATCCCACCCGGGACCGCCCTTTTTTTACGTTTCTCAAGTTCGCACCCGTTAATTCGCCTTCGTCACTTTGGCCTCGACGATGCGGTAATACATGCCCATCGGGTCGTCTTTGAGCAGTTCGAGCTTGCCGGAGACGGTGATGGGGTCGTAGTTGAATTCGACGGCTTTCGAGGCTTTCACCTCCACGAGCGACTCGGGGCCGCCGGGGAGGCAGTAGAAGCAGTTCGCCACGGGGTTGGCGCTGAGGATGAAGTGCTGCTGCTTCGAGGCCTGGTCGAGCGGCAGCATGAAGCCCTTAAGCGTCACCGTCTGCCCGCCCAGCTTCTGCACGTCGCCCTCGAACTTCGGGATGAACTTGCCGCTTTCCTTGACGAGCTTCACTTGCCCGAGGGTCTCCCACGAGACAGCCATCTGCGCTTTCGCAGCGAGGGGGAGGATGAGGAAGAGCGCGAGAAATAGAGGGATAATCCGACGTATCATGTTTCTTCTCCGATTCGGATGATGCGTTGCGTGCCGGGGCCGGGAGGCGTGACCGAGCGAGGCGACCAAGTCAGTGCAGGAGGGAATACAGAATCTGCTGGTACAACGGTCAACGCCTGGCCTTTGTTGCTCTTCGTGTATTGCCCCAATACAAAGCAAGCATCATGCCTGTGCAAAGCATTATTCTATATTGACTTGCGAACGGTCTGCATCGTCATATGGACTCTACTTCGCGCTGTGTGCGACCGGTGTTATTGAGTGCGGGCGGTGGCCGGCGTAGACGCGGGCCACCTCGCGGTTCCAGAGGAGCAAGTCGAGTTCCGCCGCGCGGATCAACTCGGCGGGGAGGTGGGGGGCGAGGTCGTGCTGTTCCAGGGGGTCGCTATGCAGGTCGAAGACCTGGGTGGGGCGGCGGCGGTAGTGGTAGACGAACTTGAGCGAGTCGCGGCGGAGGGCGAGGGCGAGCTTGCCGTTCCACGCGCTGTGGAAAACGGAGCGTCCCTCGGGCGCGGGTTGCAGGAGGGACCGGCCCGGCAGCCGCCCGCCCTCCAGCCGCAGGCCGAGGGCGTCGGCCAAGGTCGGCAGCACGTCCACGTGTTGCCTCGGCCCCGTGATGTGGCCGCCGTCGGGGAAGAGGACGGGGTTGAAGAGGAGGGCGGGTACAGACAGGGCCTCATCCCAGATCACGTCGCCGTGCGTCTGCTGGCCGTGCTCGCCAAAAGCCTCCCCGTGATCGCCCAGGACGATGAAAAGCGTCTCATTGAGCAGTCCGCGCGCCGCGAAGGCGTCGAACAGGTCGCGCAGAAAAGCATCGGTGTAGCGGAGGGCATCGTAGTAATCGTCGAGCGCCGGGGGGGTGGCTTCCCCTTCCCGCTTCCCGAAGGCGGGAGGCGTGTCGTACGGATGGTGGGAGGACAGGGTGAGATACGTCAGAAAGAACGGATGGCCGTCCGACTGTGCCGCATCCACCCACGCGAGGCTCGGTTCGAGGGCGATGCGGTCCTCGTAGCCGAAGTAAATCTTCTTGGAGAAGCCTTCGGTGGGGTGGTCCCCGTCGCCGCGTGCCAGGTCGAAGCCGAGGTTGGCGAGGAGTTGCTCCTTTTCCTCGTAAGCGAGTGTGGCGGGGGTGAAGAAGGCGGAACGGTAGCCGAAGGGGCGGAGCAGGTCGGGCAGGCCGCGCCCCGGCACACCGCCCGGCGCTGACTCGGCCACGTTGCGGCTGAGCATCGGGTATATCCCGGCGATGAGGGCGACGAGCGACTTGTTCGTGTGCGGCACCACCGTCGTCATCTCTTCGACGAGGAGGGCACGCCGCGCGAGGGAATCAAGGAAAGGCGTCGTGTCGAGCGTTGGCTCGTAAGGCGTGGTCGAGCGTCGGCGGACGGATTCGAGGACGACGATGACTACGTTGAGGAGGCGGGTGCTGTCGGTGGCACCCAGGCGGAGGTCGTAGGCGTCGAAGATCGGCTCGGCAGGGTGCGCCAGGCGGCCGAGGGCCTCGGCTTCCATCGCCGGGTCGAAGAGTGCCTCGCGCATCACCTCGACGTAGAAGCTGCCCGGCTGGGCGAAGTCGAGCGCGGCGCGCGGCGTAAGGGCCAGCACGAGCAGGAGGGGCAGGGCCGCCCACAGCGGTTGGAGCCGGGGCGTGTCGGGCGGGGCCGCCGCCAGCCAGCGCCGCACCGACGCGATTTTCTCGATCCCTGTCGGCGCGAGGACGAGAGCGAGAGGCAGCAGCAGCAACGCCCACCGCCCGCCGTGGAGTTCGCTCGCCAGCACCGGCAGCACATCGCGCAGGTGTACCGCGAAATACCGCAGCACCGGCCAGCCGCCCGGCGAGCCGACTGCCACAAAGTACCCGAATTCGATCGTCAGCAAGAGGGCCAGCGCGAGCGCCAGCCCGTGCAGCCCCGCCAGCGCGATCCTGCGCCACGCTCCGCGAAGCCCGTCGATCAGCATAACCGAGGTCAGCGTGACGGCGGCCAGCAACAGCAGGTCCCAGCGCACGAACTCGAACGCTTCCCACGTCAGCCAGGCCGTCATCCACCACGGCGCGGCGAAGGCGGCGGCCCCCAGCAGCGCCGCCGTCAGGGCGAGGGCTGCCGCCGTGCGTCCTGCTGGGTGGAGCTTTGGCCAGGCCGTCTGCGTCCAGGCGAAGAACGCGCCGCCGATCAGCACGATCAGGAACGGTAGGGGCGCATTGTGCCACATCACATCGGCCACGGGCGGGGTGCCGGGCACGCGCAGGATCGAGTAGGCCGCCAGCCGGAGCGTAGCCACCAGCAGGGCCAGCGGCCCCATCAGCAGCAGCACCCGCAGCCGGGTCCTTCTCCGCGCCATGCTATCGTGTTCGGTTGGTGCCAAGGCGTCGTTTGTTGCTTGCTCTATCCTTTGGGAAGCTCCGAAACTCGAAATCCGAAATCCGAAAATTGCTCCATTGATGCCCTATTGCCTGGAGCTTGGAGTTTTGAACTTGGAATTTGGAGCTTGAGATTTAGAGCTTGCGTCAGTGTGGTACATTTGCTCGACGCCTTCGCGCCACAGGATCAACTCGATCTCCGCGGCCTTGCGTTGTTCGAGAGGAATTTGGTCGGCGATGTCGCGCCGTTCGAGCGGATCGTTCTTGACGTCGAACACCTGCATGGGGCGGCGGCGATAGTAGTAGAGGAACTTGAGCGAGTCCTGCCGGAGGGCGAGGCCGTCGTCGGCGTGCCAGGAGCTGTGGTAGAGCGTCCGGCCCGGCGGCACGGGCCGCAGGAGGGAGCGCGCCGGATACGTGCCGCCCTCCATCCGCAGGCCGAGCGCGTCGGTTATCGTGGGCAGGAGGTCGGTCTGCGAGCGCGGCCCGGCGATGCGCCCGCCTTCGGGGAAAAGGCGGGGGTTGTAGAGGAGGCAGGGCACGTGCAGCACCTCGTCCCACACCACGTTATGCCCCTGCACGCCATGCTCGCCGAAGCCCTCGCCGTGATCGCCCACGAGGATGAACAGCGTCTCCTCCAGCAGGCCGCGCTCCGCGAAGCCGTGCAGCAACTTCTCCAGGAAGGCGTCGGTGAGGCGCAGGGCGTTGAGGTATTGGTTCAGGTGGAAGTCGTCTGAATAATCACGCGTCGGGAAGTCGCGCGGTGTGTCGTACCGGTAGTGGGCGTTGAGGGTGAGGAAGCCGAGCAGGAAAGGCTGATCGGCGGCCACAGCCTCGTCCACCCAGGCCAAGCTGGGTGCGATCATCGTGTCGTCCTCGAAGCCGAAGGCGTGCTTCTCGTAGAACCCGTCCGTCGCCATCGACTTGGCGCCCCGCACCACGTCGAAGCCGAGGTTGTAGAGGATCATGTCTTTGCGCTCGTAGGCCAGGTAAGCCGACGTGAAGAAGGCCGAGCGGTAGCCGAGGGGCCGCAGCAGGTCCGGCAGGCCGGGCGCAGGAATGCCGCCGGGCGCGGACTCCCGCATGTCGCGCTTCGGGTAGGGGTAGATGCCGGCGAAGAGGGCAGGGAAGGTCTTGTTGGTGTGCGCTACGACGCTGTACATCCGCTCGACCAGAAGGGATCGCTTCGCGAGCGAGTCTAGGAACGGCGTGGTGTCGAGGGAAGGATTGTACGGCGTGAGGGAGCGGGGCCGGGCGGATTCGAGGAGGATCACCACGATGTTCATCCGGCGCGTGCTGTCGGTGGCGACGAGGCGGGCCGCGCGGGCGTCGAAGGGTGCGAGGTGCCGCCCGGCGGGCGCGGCCATCGCGGCGGAGTGCTGGAAGACGGCGGGGAGCATCTCGGCGAGGAGGCCGGCGTAGGGGCGGGGCGCGTCTCGGTCATCGGGCAGCGGAGCGCTGGGGAGCAGGAGGAGGACGAGGAGGACCGGCAAGGCGGCCCCCAGCGTTTGCCGCAGGGGCAGTGATGCAGCAGGGGCGGCCTGCACCCATCGGCGGGCGACCGGCAGCCGCATCACGAGGAGAGAAGCCACCATCAGCACGAGCGGCAGGGCCAGCAGCACCGCCTTTATCCCGGCCACCTCACTCGCGATCAGCGGCATCAACTCGGCGAAGTGGCGGGCGAAATACTCGATCAACTCGCCGTCGCCGGGCAGGCCGGTGGTGACGAAATAGCTGTATTCGAAGACGGCCAGCAGCATCATCCCGGGCACGAAACCGTAGAGTGCCGCCGTCACCAGCCGACCCGCCCAGCCGTGCGCGCGGGCCAAAAGCAGCCAGAAGACTAGCGCCGCACCGAGGAGAAAAAGTACGTCCCACCGCACCAACTCAAACGCCGGCCTCTTCAGCCACGTTGCCATCCACCACGGCGCCCCGAGCGAAGCGGCGAACAGCAGCAACGCCGCCAACAGCACGCCACCCGCCGCCAGCCAGCCCTTCGCGACGCGGGGCCATTGCCGACGCGCCCAGACGAGGTAGGGCAGTGGAAGCAGCAGCATCAACAGCAGCAATGGCCCGTTCTGCCAGACGATCAGGCCAGGGTCACGGAAAGTCTCGTTGGTCAGGATCGAGTATTCGAGCAGCCGCAGCAGCACGACCAGCATGATGAGCGGGCCGAACAGGAGGGCCACCCGCAGCCCCGCCGAGCGTCGTGCCTGTGCTATGTGAGTCTGGGTTCTCATCCAGCCAGGCTGTAAGTTTCATCGCGAACCGCCGGGATCGGCGCGGGCTGCAGCGTCTGCACCACCTCCCGCATGATCAGCCAGAAGGCGGTGAGGAAAAGTGGGATTAGCTCGCCGAAGACGCGGATCTCGGGCAGCAGCCCCACCACCGTCATCCCCGCGAAGAAGGGGAGACTCACCAGGAGGGCCCGCCGCGTGAAGGCGTCCCGCAGGTAACGCTGCAAGCACAACACCACCATCCAGCACCCGCCCATCACCTGCGCCAGGTAGAAATAGCTGAGGGGGCGGCTGAGGAAGTCGAAGTTGCGCGTGAGCTGGTCGGCAAAGACGGCGTCGTCGCCGCTGGCCACGGTGGCGGCGTG
>JAHEMB010000075.1:0-512 GCA_024643915.1 Rhodothermaceae bacterium
GTTTGACGCGCTGCAAGAAAAGTACGGGGAGGCTGACGTGTACAGTTTCAGTACCAACGCCATGCAGCGTGCCGGCAAAGCGTATCTCGAGCAGGGCAGGGTGGAGGAGGCGTTGTTATTCTTCGAACTCAACGTGACGATGCAGCCGGACTGGTGGTGGCTCTACCCTCTCATGGCCGACACCTACCTGCAACACGGGGACACCGGCAAAGCCATCGCCACCTACGAAAAGCTACTCGAACTCAACCCCGATCACGAAGAAGCCAGCGCCGCTCTGGCGAAACTGCGCAAGGGGCAGTGAGCGAGAGGAAGCAATGCAAAGGGCCGGCTGCCGTGATGGCAGCCGGCCCTTTGGTGTTTCCACAAGAGGTTTTAAGAAACATGATGCGTGAAGGTGCCCTATCGAAACGTTGAGGCGAAGCACCCTCACGTTTCACGCATCACGCCTATACCTCCGGCATGACAAAGGAGAGGATGATATAGGCGATGATGCCGGGGAAGCCGGTGAGCAG
>JAHEMB010000075.1:522-6340 GCA_024643915.1 Rhodothermaceae bacterium
GGCAAAGCGTATCTGGAGCAGGGCAGGGTGGAGGCGGCGTTGCTTTTCTTCGAACTCAACGTGACGATGCAGCCGGACTGGTGGTGGCTCTACCCCCTCCTAGCCGACACCTATCTGCAAAAGGGCAACACCGGCCAAGCCATCGCCACCTACGAAAAGCTGCTCGAACTCAACCCCGATCACGAAGAAGCCGTCGCCGCCCTGGCGAAACTGCGCAAGGGGCAGTAAGCGAGAAGCACCAAGAGAAAGGGCCGGCTATCATCACGGCGACCGGCCCTTTCTCTTTCAGCAGAGATCATGCGAAACGTGAGCGCGCTCTGCTGAAACCTCTCTGCGAAGCACCCTCACGCATCACGCCTATACCTCCGGCATGACAAAGGAGAGGATGATGTAGGCGATGATGCCGGGGAAGCCGGTGAGCAGGATACTCAGCAGCACGTAGCCCACACGGACGAGCGTCGGGTCCATGTCGAAGTATTCGGCGAGGCCGCCGCAGACGCCGGCAATCATCCGGTCGGTCGAGGATTTTGTGAGGCGCTTGGTAGGAGTCATCCTGGTGAGGTCGATTGTGGTGAGCGGGGCCAGTTAGCTGTCCCTCGTGATGGTCACACGCAATTCGTCGGAAGGCCGAGATTTCGACAGGTCGCCCAGGGTGCGCGGCTCCGGCTTCGGCATGATGAAGGCGAGGATGAGGTAGGCGAAGATGAAGTTGCCGCCTGTGGCAATGGTGGCGATGACGAAGGCGATACGCACAAGCGTGGGATCGACGCCGAAATACTCGGCGATGCCGCCGCTGACACCCGCAATCTTCTTATTGCGCGACCGCGTCAGCTTTCGCTTGTCCCGGTCCTGCTTCTTCGCCTCAACGACGACCTTCTCCTTGCCCGAGGCCGTCCTGACGCGCTCCTTAACCTTGATCTCTTTCTTCTTCTTCTTCGGCCGCCACGACAGCACGCCGAAGCCGAGCAGAATAATGAGGATGCCCGCCAGCCACGGCAGCAGCCCAACGATAGCGCCGAGGTTGATGCCGATGCCGAAGCCGAGCTCTTGCAGCATGTACACAATGCCCACGACGATGAGCGAGAGCCCCGCCACAGTGGGTAGGTTGAACAGCCCGGACGACTTCTCGGGCTCCTCCTCAAAAAGGAGCGCGTCCAGCTCCTCGTCAGAGAAATTCTCCAACTCGAGGCTGATGTCGTCCTCGACGTACGAAGACTCGTGCTCGGGGGTGCGCTGCTGTGTGCGTGTTTTCATCTTCCGTGAGGGTTGATGCCCCGCAGGGTACGGAGGCGGTTCCATCTGGTTACGGGGGGCCGGGGCGGACGACCTCTTCCTCGGTCACTAGGAGCGAGAGCGGCACGTCGTGCGCCTCGGCGGGCACGGCTTCGACGAGGCAGGCGGCGTAGACGAGGCCGATTTTGGGCGCCCCCGTCGTTTTTAAGAATTCGTCGTAAAAGCCAAGGCCGTGGCCGATGCGGTGGCCGTTGCGTCCCGCGCCAAGCGCCGGCACGATCACCACGTCGATCTCCTCTACAGGAACGGTTCTACCGCCGATGGGTTCGTGGACGCCCCAGCGGTTTTCGCGCAGGGCTGCCGCTCCCTCGAGGGCCAGATGCCGCAGGCGCGGCGTGGTGCCCGCTGTTCGGCTAAAGTCTGCCACCACGGGCAGCACCACGGTCTTGCCCGCCTCGTGGAGGGAGGCGGCGAGGGGCCGCGTGTCCACCTCGCGGCGTGCGGTGAGCGGCCAGTACAAGTGCACCGTCGCGGCAGCCCGCAGTTCCGGCAGCGCCATCGTCCGCGCGACGATGGCTGCGCTGTACCGGGCGTAGTCTTCCTCGCTCAGGGCGCGCCGGTAGTCCGCAAACCGGCGGCGCAAGACGGCTTTCTGTAGGGCGCGTGAATCCTGCTCTTCGTTCGAGCTTTGTTCTTCAGGAGTTGGCATAACGAGTGAAGAAAGACGCAAAGAGCCAGGGACGAAGAACGAAGCACGAACGACAATGAAAATATGAAGGAATAGGACCTTTCACCCAACCCTTTCATTTAACCGGACTGCGCTCACCGCACCTCCGCCGGTTCGGAAACAACGAGCGCGGGTGCAGCAAATCGTAAATCCGAGTGCAAGCCGTGCCTCTCGGTTTACGATTTTCGATATGTTGGCAGGACCAGGGACCATCACACGTTAGTAGTTTACTGTTTGCGGTTGGGTTAGGAAGAACCGACAACCGTCAACCGGCAAACCGACAACCCTTCATGTTCGAGAGTTTATCAGAAAAGCTGGAAGGGGCGCTGAAGAACGTCAGCGGCCAGGGGCGCATCAACGAGCTGAACATCGCCGCGACCATGCGCGAGATTCGGCGGGCGCTCCTCGATGCCGACGTCAACTATCAGGTAGCCCGTGAGTTCACCGACCGCGTCAAGGACCAGGCGCTCGGTGAAGAGGTGCTCAACTCGGTCTCGCCCGGCCAGCTCCTCGTCAAGATTGTCTACGACGAACTCGTCGGCCTGTTGGGCGAGGAGCACGTCGGCATCGAACTCTCGAACAAGCCGCCGACCGTCATCCTCGTCGCCGGCCTGCAAGGCTCTGGCAAGACCACCTTCTGCGCCAAGCTCGCCGCTTTCTACAAGGGCAAGGGCCGCGCGCCGATGCTGGCCGCCGCCGATGTTTACCGGCCCGCTGCCGTGGACCAGCTCAAGTCGCTCGCCTCGCAGATCGACGTGCCCGTCCATGCCATCCTCGGCGACGACGGAGCGCCCCTCCAGGACGCCGTCCGCGTAGCCAAAGAGGCCGTCGCCGAAGCCCGCCGCGCCGCCGGCGACGTCGTCATCATCGACACCGCCGGCCGGCTTCACATCGACGAGAAGATGATGGAGGAGGTCGTCGCCATCAAGGAGGCGGTCGAGCCCAACGAGATCCTCTTCGTCGTCGATGCGATGACGGGGCAGGACGCCGTCAACACGGCCAAGGAGTTCAACGAGCAGCTCGACTACAACGGCGTCGTGCTGACGAAGCTCGACGGCGACACGCGCGGCGGCGCGGCGCTCTCCATCCGGTCGGTAGTCCAGAAGCCCATCAAGTTCGCCTCTACGGGCGAGAAGCTCGACGCGCTCACGCCGTTCTACCCGGACCGCATGGCGCAGCGCATCCTCGGCATGGGCGACGTCGTTTCGTTCGTCGAGAAGGCGCAGGAGCAGTTCGATGAGAAGCAGGCCGAGAAGCTCCAGAAGAAGATCAAGTCCGAGGAGTTCAACCTCGAAGACTTCTACGAGCAGCTCCAGCGGATCAAGAAGATGGGGCCCCTGCAAGACCTCGTCGGCATGATCCCCGGTATCGGGCGGCAGGTGCGCGACCTTGACGTAGACGACGACGCCTTCGTCCACATCGAAGCCATCATCATGTCGATGACGCCGGAGGAGCGGCGCAATCCGCACATCCTCAATGGCAGCCGCCGCCGCCGCATCGCCGACGGCTGCGGCCTGGAGGTCAGCGACATCAACCAGCTTCTGAAACAGTTCCGGGAGATGAAGAAGATGATGAAGACGATGACCAAGCTCCTCGGCAAGGGCCGGTCCGTCGATCTCTCTTCGCTCCTGGGCGGCATGCGATGACGTATGGACGTGTGGGGGTATGAACGTATGAACGATCTCTTTTTCGTCCTCGTCCAAACGTCCACACCTTTTGAAATACAGCACCACTAGAAACGCAGCACCCACCTTTAGCAAACAGCAAGAACCGAGAGGATAACGAATCGTGTCTGTCAAACTTCGTTTACGCCGGATGGGACGCCGGAAGCGCCCGATTTACGCCGTGGTGGCAACGGACTCGCGCAGCCCGCGCGATGGCCGTTTCATTGAGGATCTGGGTCGTTATCGCCCGCTCGACGAGCCGGCCACGGTCGCGCTCAACGACGAACGGGTGATCTACTGGCTCTCCAACGGCGCCCAGCCGAGCGACACGGTGCGCTCGCTCCTGAAGCGGCAGGGTTTGCTGCTGGCCTACGCCCTCCAGCAGAAGGGCAAGACCGAGGAGGAGATCCAGACCGCGGTCGAGGCGCACCGGCAGCGGCACGCCGAAGCCGTGCAGCAGGCCGCCAAGCTGACGCCCGCTGCCCGTCGCCGCCAGGCCCTCGAAGAGGAGCAGAAGCGTGCCGAAGCGGCCGAGGCCGAAGCCGCCCGCAAGCGCGCCGAAGCCGAGGCGCAGAAGAAAGCCGAAGCCGAGGCCAAGGCCAAAGCAGACGCCGAGGCCAAAGCACAGGCCGAGGCAGAAGCCAAAGCCGCCGCCGATGCCGAGGCTGCCGAAGCCGCTACCGCGGAGGCCGAAACGGCTGAGGCGGCCGAGGCTGAAGCTGCCACCGGGGAGGCGGAGACTGCCGAGCCGGAAGCTGCCGCCGAAGCCGAACCTGCCCAAGCGGAAGCGCCTGCCGAGCCCGAAGCCGTCGCGGACGCTGAGGCCGTCGAAGCCGAGGCCAGCGAACCGGTCGTCGACAAAGAAGGCGAGGTCGAAAGCACGGAGACCGTTGACGCCGCTGAGCCTGCTGAGGCGGGCGAGGCCGAGCAGCCCGAGGTGAAAAAGGAGGCCAAAGCCGCCGCCACGGAGCCCGCCGCAGAAGCTGAAGCGGAAGCCGCTGAGGCCGAGACGACGGATGAAGCGCCCAAGGCCGAAGCTGAGGACGCCTCCGACAAGAAAGCCTCCAGCAAGAAAGCAAAAGAGGACAAGGCGTAAGGCGATTTTGGATTTTGGATTGACGATTTTGGATTGAGTAGTACGCCATGAGCATCCGCAATCCTAAGTCCAAAACCCAAAATCCCGAAGAGCTTTTCCTCGTGGGCCGCGTGATGCGGGCGCACGGCGTGCAGGGCGAGATGAAGGTGCTGCCGGAGACCGACGACCCCGAGCGGTTCGAGGACTTCGAGACGCTTTACATCGGGCCTAGCGCCGAGCAGACCCAGCCGCACGACGTCCAGACGGTGCGGTTTCAGCAGACGAAGAAGCACGGCCTGGTCGTGCTCGTCAGGCTGGAGGGCATCGACACGCCGGAGGACGCCGATGCCCTCCGGCGGGCACTCGTCTTTGCCCCCGAGGACGCCCTGCCGCCGCTCGATGAGGACGAGTTCTTCCTACACGATCTCGAAGGCTTCACAGTGCTGACCGAGGACGGCGAGGAGATCGGCGTGGTGAAAGAGGTGCTGGAGATGCCGGCGCAGTTCATCTTCGTCGTCGCCCGCCCGAACCGCCCGGATGCCCTGATCCCCCACGTGGCCGAGTTCGTCCTCGACCTCGACCTCGACGCCGAGCGTCTGACGGTGCGGCCCATTGAAGGACTTCTCGAATAAGGTTCACGGTTTCCAGTTTACGGTTTCCGGTTCTCTTGCCAACCGTGAACCGTGAACCGCAAACCGGAAACCAGTATGCGCATTGACATCGTGACGGCGCTGCCGGGGCTCGTTGAAGGGCCGCTGCAACACAGCATCCTTCAGCGTGCCGCGCGCAAAAGGCTGGTGGACATCCGCGTGCACGACCTGCGCGCCTTCACCACCGACAAGCATCGCCAGCTCGACGACTACCCGTTCGGTGGAGGAGCGGGCATGGTGCTCAAGCCGGAGCCGATTTTCGCCTGCATTGAGGCGTTGCAAAGCGAGGGGGAACCGATCGACGAGGTCGTCTTCCTCACACCCGACGCTCCTGTGCTCGACCAGCGCTTGGCCAACGCGCTCTCGCTCAAGCAGCGCATGGTGCTGCTGGCGGGGCACTACAAAGGCGTCGATCAGCGGGTGCGCGACGTGCTCGTCACGCGCGAAGTCTCCATCGGCGACTACGTGC
>JAHEMB010000075.1:6350-9495 GCA_024643915.1 Rhodothermaceae bacterium
GCGGGGGGGAACTCCCGGCGCTCGTGCTTGTTGATGCGGTCGTTCGGCTGATTCCTGGCGTCCTTGGTGATGCCGAGTCGGCCCTGAGTGATTCGTTTCAGGACGACTTGCTCGACGCGCCCGTCTACACCCGCCCTGCCGAGTTTCGCGGCCTTGCGGTGCCGCCGGTGCTGCGCTCCGGCGATCACCGCCGCATCCAAGAATGGCGCGACGAACAGCGCCTCGAAAAAACACGCGAACGCCGCCCGGACCTGCTCGATTGACCACGCCCGGCGTGCCGTAGCTTACCCAGATTTACGACTTTAACCTAGCAGATAGACTACAAGGAGGTGCGCCATGGCTACCGATTTGATGAACCTCGTCCAGGCGACCCAGCTTCGCGATGACATCCCCGCCTTCAACCCCGGCGACACGGTGAACGTGCACGTGCGCGTGATCGAGGGGGAGAAAGAGCGGATCCAGCAGTTTCAGGGCGTGGTGATCAGCCTCAAAGGCTCCGGCGTGGGCCGCAGCTTCATCGTGCGCAAAGTGTCGAACGGCGTCGGGGTGGAGCGGATTTTCCCCATTCACTCGCCCAAGCTGGCCAAGATCGAACTGGTGCGCCAGGGCCGCGTGCGCCGGGCCAAGCTCTACTACCTGCGCGAGCGGCGCGGCAAGTCGGCCCGCATCAAGGAGAAGATGCGCGACACCCGCTGACTTTCCCTTCGCCCGACCTTTTCCCGAACCGCCGGCAGTACGTGCTGCCCGGCGGTTTGGCGTATTCGGTCTTGGGGCGCTCACTGCGTTCGCTTTGGGACGCTCGCTCCGCTTACTGTAGGACGCTCCCCTTAGGCTCGCTGTCGTTCTTCGTTTTTTGGGAAAGGGACGAGGAGCGGCACCCCGAAGCACAAAGAACAAAGCACGAATGCAATTAGCCATCTGGAACGAGCCGTCTGCCGAGTTCATCGCGTCTGGCCTCACGTCGGGGGCGGTGGCGTCGCCGTTCGAGGTTGTGCGGGCCGACCCGGCGGCGTGCGCGGTGATGCTGGCGAGTGGCAAGGTGGACGTGGCCCTCTTGCCCACTCTCACGGTGTTGCGCGAGCCGGATCGGTTCGACGTGGTGCCGGCGGTGGCGCTCTCCTCGTGGAGTTATCCGTTCGCCCGGCTCGTGTTGCGGGAGGGGCTGGGCGCGGCCATTCGCACGCTCGCCTTCGACCCGGTGCACGCGCAGGAGACCCTCCTGGCAGCCATCGTGCTCAAGGAGCATTACGGCGTCACGCCGCAGATGGTGCCCTACCCGAATACCGACCGGGCCGCCTTGCTCGCCTCCGACGATGACGCCCGCCTCCTCGTCGGGCCGGACGTGCCGACAATGCAGATCGACGCCCTCGCTATGGACTTGGGGCAGGAGTGGTACGAGTTGTCCAACTACCCGATGGTGTGGGGCCTCTTCGCCACGCGCAAGGGCGAGATGACACCGGAGATGGTGCACGCCCTCAAAGCCATGGCGGAAGCCGCCGAGGCGCAGCGCGCTGTGTGGATTCGGGCGCAGGAGACCTCCCCCGCCCTCCATGCTTTCTACCACGACGACCTCCGCGTCCGCTTCGACGACCTCGCCACGGCCAGCCTCACCGAGTTTCGGCAGTACCTCTTCTTCTTTAAGATCACCGAGGAGGTGCCGGAGCTGCCGGTCGTCTACCTGTCCGAGGAGGACGATGGAGAGGACGACGATCGACCTCTGTTGTGAGTGCGGCTTGCGGATTGCGAAGAAGATTTGAGATTGCTGCTATGAGTGAAGGGATAAAGGTCATTACCAAGAATCGGCGGGCGCGGCACGAGTATCAGATCGAGGAGACCCTCGAAGCCGGGCTGGCGTTGCAAGGCACCGAGGTGAAGGCGCTGCGGGAGGGACGGGCGAACCTCCAGGAGGCTTTCGTGACGCCGCAACGGGGCGAGATGTACCTCCTCAACTGCCACATCTCGCCGTACAGCCACGCCACGCATTTCAACCACGAGCCCCTGCGTCCGCGCAAGCTGCTGATGCACCGCCGGGAGATCGCCAAGTGGGCGAAGGCGGCGCAGCAGAAAGGCTACACCATCGTCCCGCTTCAACTCTATTTCAAAGACGGTCGCGCCAAAGTCGAGATCGGCCTGGGGCGGGGTAAGAAGCTCTACGACAAGCGCGCCGACATCGCCGAGCGCGACTCGAAGCGCCGCCTCGAACAGGCGATGAAGCGGTTCTAGCGCCGGGGCGTCGCTCGCTTCGTCAGCCCCTTGGTCTTCGAGGTAACAAGGCCGGGAAACGACGAAAAGGCGAGCGCTTGCTCCTCGATTCCTCGGTTCCTCGATTCATGCTCCCCGTCCCCTAAAGGAAAGAATCCGCGCTTCTCCTTCGCCCCACCGCGATTTGCCTTGCGTGGAACCGGGGGCATGACGTAGCATTTACTTTGCCGCTCCACCGCCTAGGTTTTTAGCGGGTTAGGGGCAGGCTTTTCTGCAGCAACGCTATCGTTTCATGACGGCTATGAAGACGGCTCCCCACCACCTCACGCTTCTGGCGGTATTGTTCATTGCGTTGGCGGCGCTGCCGCTCGCAGCTTCGGCGCAGATGGTTTCGGCGCAGGCGACCCTGGCTGACGGGAAGGAGGCGTTCCGTGAGGGGCGCTATGCCGAGGCCGCCCGCGCCTTCGAACAGGCGGCCGAGGCGGACAAGGACAACGCCGAGGCGTATTACCTCCTCGCGCGTGTCTATTATGAGACGCCGCTGCGCGATGAGAAGAAGGCTGACAAGGCGCTCGAAAGGGCCCTCGAAATCGAGCCTGAAAACGTCCAGTTCCTTGTGGCCCGCTTGGAGCAGCTCAAGCGCGAGTCGTGGAACTTCTTCACCGAGAAGGTGCGCGAGGTGCAGCGCCGCCAGCTCGCCGCCCAGATCCTCAAGCTCGACCCGGCCAACGCGTATGGCCACGAGGAACTGGGGGTGGGCTACATCCGCGACTTCTGGCGATATCGCAACGCCATCATGCTGCCCGGCCTCAAATTCTCCCAGCGCAGCATGAAGGCCGACATCAGCGAGAGCGCCCTCGCCATGTACCGGCCCGAACTCGACTTCGAGTCCGACCTGGCCCCCGACGGCGGCGCCAGCCCCGGCGACACGCGCCCGCGCCAG
>JAHEMB010000076.1 GCA_024643915.1 Rhodothermaceae bacterium
ATCCTCCTGGCGACTAGCTTCGTATGGACCTCCCCCCGCTGCGAGACGATCCGGGACTGGCTGGCGAGCTGGGAGCACGAGGCGAGCTACTGCGACCGCGCCCTCGTGACGGCGACCGTGGCCACAGTGCCCTTGCCGCCGCGCCCACCAAGGGCCCCCGCGCCCCCCCTTCCCGCCGTAGCGCCCACGCCGCCGCTCCCCCCGACGCCACCCCTTGCGCCAACCCCGCCCTTGCCTCCGCTGCCGCCGACGGATAGTTAGGCGCGCAAGGCTATGACGAGGGCACGATTACAGGCAGTCCACCCGGTGCTGCCTTCGAAGGACCTACCGGCAGCCATCGCGTTCTACGTCAATCGCCTGGGCTTTGCGCTCGGGTTTCAGGATGCGCCAACCGCACCGCATTATGCAGGCGTGCGGCGGGACGACGTAGAGATCCATCTACAGTGGCACGATCCCGAGGAATGGGCAGCGGTGGAGCGGCCCATGCTGCGCTTCGTCGTGCCCGACATCGACGCGCTCTTCGAGGAGTACCGAACCCAGGGGGTGTTCCACGCAGGGACGGCGCTGCGCGATACGCCGTGGGGCACGCGAGAATTTGCCTTCTACGATCCCGATCAGAACGGCCTCACGTTTTACGCGGACATTGACGGGGCCTGAGGGGGGGGAGGGGCTTCGGAGAAATGGAAAACGCGCCCTTGAGGAGACGGACCATCGGTCTCCTCAAGGGCGCGTTGCTATTGGCGCGGCTCGGGCGCGGGCATAAAAAAGGGCAAGCTACCCGCATCGCGCCGCTACAACCCTCTACCGCTGCTGCCTTCCGGCCCTGACGGAGTTCAAGGGGAGCTGGCCGTACGGGACTTGCCCTTTGCGTGTGTCCAACCGGGCCTTTCGGCGATGGTTCCGCCGCCCGCCCGCGAAGATTTACTGAACCGATGGAGGATGAAAAACGGAAGAGGGAGGGGGCCGCAGGGCTGATTCCTCCTACCCTTTCTCTTCCATGCGTTTCGCCATTTCGTCGAGGCGCTTTTCGATTTCGAGCAGCTTGTGGAGGATGAGCACGTGCGTCTTCTTTGCATCGATGCCAACGGGGCTGTTGGTATTCTCGATTTCCTGCTGGATGCGTTCGTACTCATCGGCTGAAACGTTCAGATCGTGGGCTGGCATGGCGGAATAAAGATTGAATGCTTGAGGATAGAAGGCGCCCTTAGCTACCGGCAACATCCTCTTTCGATCCTCGCTCTTCCCTCCTCTATCTTCCCTTGACGAGTCGTTCGTAGAGACGCTCCACCTGACGGCGCAACGCGGCGAGGGAGCCGGTGTTTTCGAGGACGTAGTCGGCGCGGCGGCGCAGTTCCTCGGGCGGGAGTTGGTGGGCCATGCGCGCCTGTACCTGCGCCTCCGAAACCCCATCGCGTTCGGTCACCCACCGCAGGCGGTCCGCCACGGACGCGTCCACCACGGCGACGGCGTCGAGATGGCGGTCGCCGCCGGCTTCGAAGATGAGGGCGGCCTCGTGGACGAGCAGGGCGATGCCGTCGCGTTCGGCTGCTTCCTTCGCCTGTTGGAAGGCGGCGAATACGCGGGGGTGGACGATCCGGTTGATGCGCGTCACGTTCGCCTCGTCGCCGAAAATCCGCGTGGCCAGGTATGCCCGGTCCAGCCGCCCATCCGCGTCGTAGCTCTCCGCCCCGAACGCCGCGACGATCTCCTCGCGCGCGCCGGGGTCTTCCTGCATCAACCGCTTCGCCTCGGCGTCGGCGTAGAAAACCCGTGCGCCGAGTTCCTCGAAGAAGCGGCAGACCGTTGTTTTCCCGCTGCCAATGCCGCCTGTGACGCCTAACGTGGTCATGGCTACGCTCGCTTTGTTCGCTGATGTCTGTTGTTCGTGCCCCTTCGTTCTTTGTAGTCGTTCGATTTTGCTCTTGCAACCGCCCAACCGACAACCTAAAAATTCCACAGAACCGATAGCGCCAGGTTTGGGAAGACTTTGCGGCTGCCCTCGCGGGCGGCGGCGCGGATGCGGGGGGCGTCATCAGAGGGGAGAGCGCCGTAGAGGCGGTGGTGGACGTGCTGCACGTTGAGCCAGCCGTTGAGGCGGACCGTGGAAGCGCGGCGCATGGGCCAGGCGAGTGTGCAGGTAGGGCCGGCCTGAATGATGCGCGCGCGCCCGGGTCGCGTGATGAGGTCGAGGACGGGCTGCCCTTCGGGGCCAAGGAGGGGGTTGCCGGCATCGTCGGCGCGGGGGTAGAAGATGGTTACGGCGCGGTCGAAGTCGGAGCGGATGAAAACGCGCAAGCCCAGCTCGGCAGTGACGCGCCGTCCTGCCTGCACGCGCAGCCAGCCGCTGTAGGTGCGAAGGGTGTCGAAAGGGATCTCGGCGAAACGGTCCCAGAGGAGGCGGCCCAGCTGCAGTTCGCTCAGGCTGCCGTCGAGGCGGAGTGCCAGGCCGCCGCCGAAGTCGTGGGCAAAGGTGCCGTCGAAGCGCATCTCGCGAGCGCTCTGGTCGGTGGGCCGCCGCCCCGGTAGCACGAAGTCATCGACCGTGTAGGTGGCGCGGGCCTCGGAGGCCAGGCTCAGACGGGTGCGGGCCGAGGGCGTCCAGCGCATCGTCGGGCGGAGGCGGAGCGAGCGCTGCACGTTGTTCTCCGCTGAACGTGTGGCGGCGAGGTAGACGGTGTGGAAATAGGAGCCGAACACCTTGACGTCGGCCTGAAGGTAGCGGCTGGCGCGGAAGAGGAGGCCAACCTGACCATTGTAGAAAAGCTCGTCGCGGTCGTCGAGGTTCACCTCGGGCGTGTCGTGGCGGAGGAGGGTGGCGACGCCGTCGAAGGTGACGACGAGGCGGGGGTGGAGTGTGGCGCGCGTCTGGGCGAGGAGGGTGAAAGCACCGGCATCGTAGTCGGCCTGCTGCAGGAGCCCCGCCTTCTGCGAGGCCTGCGTGGGCGGGAGGGCGTCGCGGTTGGCGAGGCGGCGGCGCTCTTCTTCGGCCCCTAGGCGGCCGGCCAGGCGCGCCAGATGCCGCTCGTTCTCGAACAGCACGCCCACTTCCCCATCAAAGGCGAGGCGGCTGAAATTTGTGTCGAAGAAGAGCGCCTCGGCGGGGGCGCCGACGGTCCGGATGAAGCGGTCGTTGGCCTGAAAGCCGAGTGTGCCCGTGAGCTGGAAGTCGCGAAAGAGCGGGGCGACGACGTCGAGGCCGACGCGGACCGTGTCGCTGGTGGTGGCTTCCACCGTTTCCGAGCGGCGGCCCACGTCGCGGTTGAGGAAAGAGACGGCCTGGTAGGCATCGCGACGGACGCTGGCGACGAACGCCTCGGCCTGCAAGCGTGTCCCCTGAAAGTCGCGTTGTGCCCCGCCGTCGAAGCGGACGCTGCGCCCGCGCCGGGGGTTGATGACCTGCCACGTCGCCTCGCCCGCCAGCCGTAGCAGGTAGTCGTCGAAGGGGGGCGGGGCGAGGTTCAGACGGAGACCGTAGGCGGGGCCGCTGTCCATGCGCAGGGGCACGCCGCCGTCAGGCTGCACGATGCCGGGCCGCCGGTCCCATGCGAAGCCCACGGCAGGCTCCAGCCAGCCGTATCGCCCCGCCGCGTAGCGCAGCCCGGCGTACACCTCTTGGTTAAAAACCTCGCTTAGGCTGAACCAGTCGGCCCGCCCCCGCAACTGCGCCGCGAAAGCGTTGCCGAGGGGGCGGCTCACCTGCCAACTCAGCCGGTTCTCGTCGCGGAAGCTGAGGCGGTCGCTGAAGAGGAGGAAGGCGTCGGAGGTGAAGCGGTTGGTGAGGGCGACATCCCATCGCCCGAGGGAGCGGGCGAAGAAAGCGTTGGCGGCCCAGCGGTAGCGGTTCACATCGCGCTCGAAGCCCGTCTCGAGCCGTTGCACGGGCTGTCCAACCCCTCGCCCCGTTGGGGCAGCGAGAAGCAGCGTCAGCAGCAAGAGCAGGCGAAACGAAGCGCGCACGGTAGGCGGGACGAAAGATGGACGAGCCGCCCCAATCTAGCAAGCCGGGCCGCCCCGAACAAGCCACGCCGCCGACCCTCCGAACCCGGTGCCAGGACTGACATACAAAAATCCTATCTGCGGAGGAGCCAAGGAAGACGATTATGGAAATCCATCTTACACTCGATTCAGAGTTGGCCCGGTTCGGCTTGCCAGCGGATGCACAGAACCGGCTGCAAACGCTGCTCGACCGGCAGGATCTGGGGCAACCGCTGACGGAGGCGGAGCGCCAGGAGGCGGAAGGACTGGTTGAAGTGGCCGAGTTCCTATCTCTGCTGCATCTCCGGGCCGCGTCCTCTGCTTCAAGACAATGAGTCGCCTTCCTGCTTCTCTGCGTCGGCAGGTGGCCAAGCGGGTGCAGAACCGTTGCGAGTATTGTGAGCTATCGTAGGAGAGGCAGGCGGCTACCTGTCACGGCCCTCCAGATGAACCGCCCGTTGATACAGGCGATTCGGGCTGAGGAGGCTCTGTTAGGAAGGCACCCGGCACGATAGCGTAACAAGACCATACGTGAGTTCTGCCGCTGATCCTCGGGCGGCCCGCTGGCCGCCCGCTACCGCGACCCATCGGACAGATACGCTTCCGGCACCTCCATTCCCAACACCGCCACCAGGAAAGCCAGCTCCTGCGCCATCGTCTCGTCGGACTGCGAGCGGGTGGCGCCGTAGCTGTGGCCCGCTCCCCACGCGATCTTCAGCAGCACCGGGATGGCGCACCCCTGGGCCGCCTGCAGCGCGGCGGCGAACTTGTAGCCGTGCATCGGCGAGGTCGTCTCGTCGCGCTCGCCCACCTGGATCCACGTAGCCGGGTAGCATGTGCCCGCCTTCAAGTTATGATAGGGCGAGTAGGCGTGCAGTGCCGCGAAGTCGTCCGGGTCATCGGCGGCGCCGAAGTCGGCTCGCCAGCTGTTCGTCGAGCCGAAGAGGTGGTAGCGCAGCTTGTCCAGCGCGGCGATGTTAACAACGGCGGCGCCGAAGAGGTCGGGGCGTTGCGTGATAGCGGTGCCGGGGAGGACGCCACTGGCGCTGCCGCCGTTGGCCACCAGGCGGTCCGACGTCGTGTAGCCGTTCTCGACGAGCCACTCGGCCGCCGCCAGGTAATCATCGATGCCGTTCTGTTTGTTGTGGCGGATGCCGGCCTGCCGCCACGCCTCGCCGTACTCGCCGCCGCCCCGGATGTTGGGAAGGGCGTAGATCCCGCCCAGCTCCATCCACGCGATAATGTTGGGCTGGTACCAGGGGAAGGCCGACCAGTTAAAGGCGCCGTAGGCATACATGAAAAGCGGCTGGCTGCCGTCCGGCTCCAGGCCTTTTTCGTGGGCGATAAACATCGGCACGCGCGTCCCGTCCTTGCTGTGGTAGAAGACCTGCTTCGTCTCGAAGGCGCCGGGGTCATAGGGCAGGGCGGGGCGGCGGAAGAGGGTGCTTTGTCCCGTCGGCACGTCCAGCCGGTAGAGGCTGCCGGGGTCGTAGAGGCTGCCAAACGAATAGAAAGCCTCGCCGTCCTCGCGGTTGTCCGCCAGGCCACCCACGTAGCCAATGTCCGGCAGGTCCAGCTCGTACCGGAAGCGCCCGTCAAAATCATAGACCTTGACGACGAAGCGGGCGTCCTGGATGTACTGCACGACCAAGTGGTCGCCGATCTCACTCGCAGCCGCCATCGTTGCCTCGCCCTCGGGGATCACCTCGGTCCAGTCTTCCCGCCCCGGCCGTTCCAGGTCGATGGCGATCATCCGCTCGCGGGGCGCATCGAGGGTGGTGCGGAAGAAGAGGCGCGAGCCGTCGCTGCCCTCGAAGCTGTACGTCGCATCCGGCGTGTCGATGAGCGCGACGACCTCGCTGCTCGGGCTTTCGAGATTCTTGTAGAAGATGCGGTTGCCTACCTCCTCGCCGCCGATTACCGTTAGGACGAGGGTGCGGCCGTCGTGCGTGACGCGGGGGAAGTAGATCCAGTCCGGCACGTCCGGGCGCTCGTAGATGAGTTCGTCCTCGGCCTGGGGTGTGCCCAGCCGGTGGTAATACAGCCGGGCGTTCTCGACGCGCGCCTCGATCTCCTGGCCGGCGGCCGGCTCCTTGTAGCGGGCGTAGAAAAAGCCCGCGCCGTCCTGGGTCCACGCCACGCCGCTGCGACCGCGATAGTAGCCGCCCATTTCCTCCGGCAAGATTTCGCCCGTCTCCACGTCGAGGATGCGTGCCCGCTGCCAGCGAGATTGACCTTTCGACGTCAGGAACAGCAGCCGCTTTCCGTTGGGACCGGGCACGGTGCCGGCTAGCAGAGTTTCATCGTCCTTGAACAACGTGTAGGGATCGAGCAGCACGCGCGGTTCGGCGCCTTCCTGCACGTATACGACGGGCTGGTTCTTCCCGGCTTCGGTCATCGAGAAGAAAGTGCGCCCGCCCTGCTTCGTCGGCGCACCGTAGCTGTCGAAGTTGCGGAGGGCGGCGAGGCGGTGTTCGATGGCGTGGCGCACAGGCACGTCGTCGAGGAAGCGGTGCAGGAGGGTGTCCTGGGCGTGCAGCCACGCCTGCGTCTCCTCGGTCTCCATCGCTTCCAGCCACACGTACGGGTCCGCCACTTCGACGCCGTGGTAGGTATCGACGTGCTCGATGCGCCGGGTGGGCGGGTAAGCGAAACCGGCCTCCTGCGCGTGGCTCGCTTCGAGAAGGGGAGCGATGCTCGTCAGCAAAAGCAGGAACGCGAAGCAGGCGCGGCGGCGCATGACGTTCTTCATGACGTTTTTCCTCTTGTCTTTTTTCTGGTAGGGCGCGCGGCATGGACCCGGGTGTAAAAAAATTTGCATCGCAAGACACAGGTTGGCTTTCAGCAGGGGGTGGAGGGTTTTTACCGAACCGCTTGTGCGAGCGAGGCCGCTGACGCCTCCCGGACGCGGGGCGACGGGTCGTCGAGAGCACGATGGAGCGCGACGAGGGCGCCGGGCAGGACATCCTGCATACGCTGCCGGTCTTTTGCGTCGAGGGTATCGTCGAGCCAGGTGGGGGCCGTGTGGAAGGCGTGCGCCGCCTCCAGCCGCACCGCCTCGCTCGGGTCGTCCAGGGCGGCAGCAAGGCCCTCGACGGCAAGGTAACAATGGATCTCGCCGAGCGCCCCCACAACCGTCGTGCGAAGGGCCGGATCGGGGTGGTGCAGCAGGTCCATGAGGCGGTAGACGGCCCGCCGAACCCTGCGCACTCCGAGGGCTTGGATCGTCGCATGGCTCGGCGTCGGTTCAGCGTTGAGGCGGGCGAGGAGTGTCTCGACGGTTGTTTCGGCAGGGAGATCTTCCTCCGGCAGGGCGGCGCGCCACGGCTGGAAGGCAGCCAGGGGAAGGAGGAAGCCGAGGAGGAGCACGGCTGTCAGCAGGGCCGCCCGCAGGGTGAGTGTCCCCCGTGGCTGGCTGTGGAGGATGGCCTGGATGCGCTCGTGGAGGGCGGTGGGACGCGCCATGCCGAGGGCGGCGCCCTGCCAGGGGAAGCCGACCCGGAGCGACCGCGCGAGATCAAGCAAAGCGGCGGCGTATTCGTGGGATCGGGCGCCGGCGCGGAGCACATAGTCGTCGCAGGCGCGCTCCTGCTCGGCGCGCATCCGGCGGGCCGCCGCCCACACGAGCGGGTTGAACCAGTAAAGGGCGCAGGCGACGTGCGCGGCGAGGTGGCTCAGGTAGTCGCGGCGCCGGTGGTGGGCCAGCTCGTGCAACAGCACCACGCGTCGCCGCGCCTCGGGCCAGGTCGTAGCCCCGGCAGGCAGCAGGACGACGGGCCGGCGCACGCCCCACGTCATCACCAGGGCGGGGTGAGGGTGGCACAGGAGCCGCACGGGCGCACGCAGCCCAAGGCGCCGGGCGAGGTGGGCGTTCAGCGCCTGCCAGCCATCGTCGTCGAGTGGACGGGCGCGGCGGGTGAGGAGAGTCACCCGCAGCAGATCGAGGCCCAGCCGGCTCAGGAGGGCCGCTGCGCCGAGTCCCCAGATGAGCACCAGCCAGGCAGCCGAAGCCGGAAACGCCGGCTCGGCCGCCTCCGCCAGGGGAACGAGGCGAGCCGCCTCGTCGTGTGTGGCGGAAGGCGCGCCAGCATCGAACGGCAGGGCGAAGGGCCATTCCGACAGAGAGGCCGCCGGCAGACTCGGCAGCGCCGCCACACGCCAGGCTGGCAGCATGGCGGACAGCAAGGGCAGCAGCAGCAGGCCGAGCAGGGCAAAGCACCAGACGCCGTGGCGGGCCGCCGCCGAGGCGCCGCGCAGCAGCCAGGCCGCGACCCCCGCTGCGCCCAGCAGGAGCGATGCTTTGAGCAGCCCGGCGATGATCAGCTCGGTGCCCAGGAGAGCCGTCAACGGCGCGGCGAATTCATTCATCGGTCTCTGCCTCTCGTCTCGCTGCGGCCACCCAGGCAGCGATCTCGTCCAGTTCCTTTTCCGAGAGTTTGGCCGAGGACATGTCCAGGAGGGTGAGAATGGCGCGGGAGGGCGAGCCGCTGAAAAAGGTTTGCATCAGGTGTTGGAGGGCCGAAAGCTTGGCTTTGTCGGCGGGCACCGCTGGGGCATAGAGGTAGCGCGGGCCGTCCTGCCGATGGGTCAGGTAGCCTTTCTTCTCCAGGATGCCGAGCGTCACGCGGACCGCGTTGTAAGCGGGCTCATCCGGCAGGCGGCGGGCCACGTCGGCCACACTGGCCTCGCCCAGCCGGTACACCACGTCCATGATCTGGCTTTCGCGGCGGCTCAGGTGCGTGTGTAAGGGCTTCGGCATAGCGGGGTTGCATGGGTTCTTCGGGGTGCAGTTTTTTTTGCACCTGCCTGCATGGTCGGGTGTACGGTCGTAAAAAGCAAGAGGGTGCAAAAAAATTTACATCCTCGCTCTCAAAAGGGCCGACGAACAGCCCACTGGAACAGCCCATCCCTTTGGGCCGCTCCAGGTGCGTTCCGCAGGCCTGTCTCTCATCAAGGGGAGAGTGTCCAGGTGTGGCGCCCCGCTCTCCCAGAGACACTCCCCTTTTGAAGGGCAGGGCTGTTAAGTTCTCATAAGCTTTAGGAATTCTTTGACTTTGTTGACGAAGCACGCCGTTGCCGTCTTGAGTGATCCATAGCCCGGATGCCGGTAGAGCGTCAAAGCCAAGCTCTTCAAGAGCGACACATTCGCTGCTGCTTGTTTCGAGGCGATACCTGATGAACGGGCTGGGCGACCGGCAGGGGGGTGCCTTCCTCAACGTGATCGTGCCCGTGTGGCGTCCCCGTGCCCGCTTCTTCGGAGGCCATGCTCAGCGCCGTCCTCCGCCTCGAAGGCATCGATTAGAACATGGGCACTTTCGACGCCACCGGTACGCGCATCCGAGACGAGCTCTACGTCCTCGTGGGAGGGCTGAGTTTCCGGCCCGTCTCCGGCACCGTCATCCGCGCCATCTACCGGCGGCATTGGGCGCATGACCTGCTGGGCAACCCCGCCGCCCGCGCCACCGGCTTCCAGGTGGGCCTGGCGAGC
>JAHEMB010000077.1 GCA_024643915.1 Rhodothermaceae bacterium
GTTCGTGTGTATCGTGAGGGCAGGGCCGAAATCGACCCATAGAAGAACAATCGCCGCCGCACAAAGTAGCAAGGCCCGGTCTCGCAGCCAGCCCCTCGCCTATCGCTTTTCGTTACGAATCCTGCAAGTCCTCCTCGCCGCCAGAGACGCGGCGAATCCCCTTTCTTCTCTGCCGGCTCCGCCCCTACTTTGGCGCGGCTGCATTTGAGAAACTGGGCGGACCGCCGGGTTGCTGTCGAGACCATTCACGCGCTGCTGCTCCAATGTCGTACCTCCCCTTTCGCATGTCTCGTGTTGTTCTGATTGGTGTGTTGGCTTTGATGGGCCTGGCCGCGCCGGCGCCGGCGCAGCCGGGCGACTTGACGGCGTTCTCGTTTTTGCGGCTGGAGCCCTCGGCACGAGCGGCGGCCCTCGCGGGCGCCTACACGGCCGTCTACGGCGACGACGTGAACGCGCTCTTCTACAACCCGGCGGGCCTCAACGAGGCCATGCACGGGCAACTCAGCCTCTCTTATCTCAACCATCTCAGCGACGTCAACGCCGGCTTCGTGGCCTACGGGCGGCACTACGACTTCGGCTCGCTCGCCGCCGGCCTCCGCTTCCTCAGCTACGGCGACCTCCAGGGAGCCGATGAAAACGGCGAGCGGACGGGCTCTTTCGGCGCCTCGGACGTGGCGCTCACGCTCGGCTATGCCGCCGCCTACGACGACAACCTGCGCTACGGCCTGAACGTCCATGCCGTTCTCTCCTCCATCGATAGCTACCGCGCTTCGGCCCTCGCCACCGATTTCGGCGTGCTTTACCACCTCCCCGGCCCCCGCTTCACCCTCAGCACCTCCGTCAACAACCTCGGCTTTACCCTCGACTCGTTCGGCGAGACGACGGACGAGTTGCCCCTGGATGTGCGCGTGGGGGTGGCCAAGCGACTCGAATACGTGCCCCTCCTCCTTTCCGTCACCGGCTACAACCTGCATGACATCGGCAACGAGCCGGAAGGCGGCAACGCCCTCGACAACGTCCTCGACCACCTCGCCCTCGGGGGAGAGTTTCAGTTCAGCGAGGCGTTCAACGTGCGCTTCGGGTACAACCACCGCCGCCACGAGACGCTCAAGATGAAGAGCCGCCTGGACCTGGCCGGGGTGGGCGTCGGGTTCGGGATCAAGGTATCGCGGTTCCGGCTCGACTACGCGTTCAACTCGTGGTCCGAAGCAGGCGGGCTGCACCAGTTCACCGTGCGCACGAAGATCTAGTGAACGCGCTCAAAGTGTAGCATTTATTTTGAGATAAGCCCTTGTTTGTTAAGACATTACTAAATGATTATTCACATTTGGTTAACAGTGTTAAATTCCCTATTATCAGAGCCTTGCTGATCACGCGGAGGCGTTCACGGCGTTCTTGGTGAACGAAGGGGCGGGTCGGTTTCCTGGTTTGTTTTCCCCACACCTAAACACGGAGTTGTAATGCGAATTTGGAGCACCCTGGTCGTGGTGTGCGCGCTCGTTCTGGGCGCGTGCGACCAACAGAGCACCCTACTCACCGAAGTTAACAGCGCGGATGCCCCCTTCTCGGCGGACCTCGGCGCACAGCAAAACACCGAGGCCGAGGGCACGTACCTCATCCTGGCGAAAAACAACAAGCTGGCCGCCGTGGAGGCTGAAGTGGAGGCCCTGGGCGGCGCCGTTACTTTCAGCCACGCGGGCGTCGGGCTGGCCGTAGCTACGGGCCTGAGCGAGGCCGCCGCCGCCGACCTGAACGCCAGCACAAACGTCACCGACGTTGCTGCCGATGAGGTCTTCCAGCTTGATGAGCCCGAGGGCATGGAGACGACGGACGCCTCCATCAGCAGCCCGTCCGATCCCACCACGGCCAATTGGTTTCCGGCTCAGTGGAACATGCGCGCCATCGACGCACCGACGGCGTGGGCCGCGGGCCATACCGGCTCTTCGGACGTGACGGTCGCCATCCTCGACACGGGCATCGACTACACCTACCCGGATCTTCAGGGGCGTGTAGACCTCAGCCGCTCGATCTCGTTCCTCCCGGCGGACGACGCGCTCGTGGCCACGTACTTCCCCGCGAAGCATCCCATCACCGACCTGCACTACCACGGCACGCACGTGGCCTCGACGGTGGTCAGCAACGGCAACATTTTCGCCGGTGTGACCTCGCAGACGACGTTGATGGGGGTGAAGGTGTGCAGCGTGTACGGCGGGTGCCCCGGCAGCGCCATCTTCCCCGGCATCCTGCACGCCGCAGACAACGGCGCAGACGTGATCAACATGAGCCTGGGCGGTGCTTTCCTCCAGGCCGGCGCGCAAGGCTACGGCGCCTTCTTGAACAAGATTTTTCACTACGCCGATCAGCAGGGCGCCACTGTGGTTGTAGCCGCCGGCAATTCCGCCGCCGACCTCGACCGCAACTACTACCCGAACCAGGATGGTGAACTGACGCACTTCCCGAGCCTGTACGCGACGTATTGCGACACGCCCAGCACCATCTGCGTCTCGGCCACCGGCCCGACCTCGGGCGGCACCTTCACGGCGGGGCCGTGGACGGAAGTTGATGCGCCTGCGGTGTACACCAACTACGGCCGGAGCACCATCAATGTGGCGGCGCCGGGCGGCAACGTCGGGGCCTCTGTTATCGGCGCCTGCTCGCAGACGACACTCATCTCTGGGCTGGGCGTCTGCAGGTCGCAAGTCATCATCCTCGGCCTGGGCGGCACCTCGATGGCAACGCCGCACGTCGCGGGGCTGGCCTCGCTGATCGTCGCTGACGAGGGCCGCAACCCGAATCGGGTCAAGATTTTGCTCCAGCAGTCGGCGGACGACCTCGGGCAGAACGGCACCGATCCCTTCTACGGCAAGGGCCGCATCAACGTGGCGAAGGCGCTGGGTCTATAGGGTCAATGAGCAATGGGGAATGTGCAATGAGCAATGATGTTGGGAGCCGCTTCTTACCGTCGATCTGCATTGTGCATCGCTAATTGTTCATTGTCTTACATCCTTCCTGCCTATGAAAGGGGCCTCCGGCGACGGGGGCCCTTTTTCTTTTTTTGGATGATGGCCCATGGACGATAGACGGCTGAACGCCGGCAGTAGGATGAAAAAAGGGGTTGCATCAGAGGGCGGTTCTTCCCCTTCTTGGCCGAAACGATCCCTCGTCACCCGATCTGCCTAGCGATGAAACCCGTGTTTGCTACGATTCTGCTGCTGGCCTGTTGCCTGCCCGCCCGCGCCCAGGCCCCCCACGACGGACAGCTTTTCGACCCCGGCGTGGCGATGACCGAGCGGGCCGCCGAGGCGCCCGAAGCGCTCGATCAGATGGCCTTCTGGCGCGGCCAGTGGGACGTGGCGCTGACAACGTTTCCCACCGACTCTACTATGGTGACGCAGCCGGCGCAGGCGGAAATAACTTTTATGAACCGGGGGCACGCCTTCATGGAGCGCCTCTACAGCCCCGATTTCAACGGGCAGGGCGATGCCCTCCACACCCTCGCCTTCCTCTCTTTCGTTCCGGGCCCGGGCCTCTGGAACCACGGCATCGCCGACAGCCATGCCGAGGCTATCACCCTGTACGACGGTAATTTCGAGGGTGACGACCTCGTGGTACGGACGGCCATCCGCCGGGGCGGCGGAGCCCAACTCACCCACTACCGCGCCATCTTCGACCGGGCAGACGATGATCACGTGACCTACACGCTAGAAACATCGACCGATCACGGCGCGACGTGGAAAAAGGCGCTTGTCAAAAGCTACACGCGCCGCGCGCCCGAGGCCGACTTCCTGGCGACGAGCGACGATTACGGCAGCCCCGCCCCGAACCGGGCGAAGGAAGCCGCGCAGTTCGATTTCCTCCTGGGCACGTGGGATTCGGCGCACAACATGACCTTTCCGAACGGGCAGACGGCGCAATGGCCCTCCACTTCCACCGCCGTCTACGCCCTTGGCGGCAAGGCCATCCTGGAGTTTGACTGGTTCGACCTGGACCCGAACCTGCCCGATGCCTCCACCTCCATCATCCGCCTCTACAACCGGGCGATGAACCGCTGGGAATCGCTTTACCTGACAAACCGGGGCAACGCCCAGCTTTTCTTCGGCGGGGCGTGGGCAGGCGACCGTATGGTGCTGCATCCCTTCGAGACGGACGCCGCAGCGCCGCAAATCTCGCGCTACGTGTTCCACGACATCGGCGAGGACAGCTACCACTGGTACGGCGGCAACAGCACCGACCGGGGGGCGACGTATAAGAAATTCTGGATCATCGACGTCACCCGCCGGGCCTCGCAGCCCTAGCCGAGGCGGCGCTGCTCAACCCAGCGAGATTGCCTTAGCGGGTCGGCGGGGTGCCTCGCAGACGGGGCGGCCCTCATCGAGGGCATCGTTGAGGCTGGCGATGAGGGCGAAGACCTCGTCGCGGGTGAGTTTGGCCCCGGCGCCCTGCTGTGCCACTCGGTCGAGGGTGGCGCGGGCCAGCAAAAGGGGGAGGGCGTTGAACGCGACGAGGCCGCGCGGCGCCCCCGCCTGCTGCAAGGCAAGCGTGTACTCGGCCGCCGCGTCGAGGCCGCGATGGGCCAGGGCGAAGGCTTCGTCTCGCCCCAGACCGCGCGGCAGGAAGCGACGGCCCTCAGCGGCGTCGTCTTTTGCGTCCTTGAGGATGTTGGTGAGTTGCAGCCCCTCGCCGAACAGCGCAGCACGCTCGTGAAGGTAGGCGCGGAGCGAAGTGAGGGCGGAGCGGCCCGACAGGAAAAGGTCGGTCAGCATCTCCCCGACAATGCCGGCGACGGCGTAGCAGTAGGCCCGCAAGTCGGCCACATCGGTCAGTTGGAGGTGGCCCTCAGCGTCGGCGCGCGCAGCAAAAGCGGCCATCTGCTCGGCGGTGCGGCCCACGTGGCGCTGAAGGCTAGCCCGTGCCGCATCGTCGAGTTGCAGATAGGCTTCGAAGACGGCGGGCATCTCTTCGAGAAGCTCCAGGTAGCCCTCGTGCGTAGTCGGCGGCGGATCGGCCCATCGGTCGGCCAGGCGCCGCGCCTCCTCCACCGAGGGCGCATTGAGCAGCCTCGTGAAGTCCTCAAGGGCCTTCACACGCCGCTGCTTCGGCCAGGCGGCGGCATCCTCGAAGGTGTCGGCGATGCGGAACAGCAGGTACGCCAACGTTACCTCGTGCCGCGTAGGAGCGGGCAGGAGGGGGATGCACAACGCAAAGGTGCGGCTGGTCTGTTCGAGAAGCTGATGGAGGTCCGCCATACAAAAGTGTGCTACCTGAAGCGAACGATGGACCGAAAAGAAAAATGAGGAGCTAGATGAACGCTTTCGCTCCGCGCAGGTTGCCGAGCGACTGCGCCGCTGCACTGTTTGCAGTGAACGTGAACACAGGGTATCGCTCTTGCACCGGCCTCGGCGGTAACCTAGATTAACGATTCGTCCGAACCTGACGACGTTTTCTTCTCCTATGCCGCAGACAGCCGCCGAACACGACTTCATGCCACTTGAAGTGCTCCCTGAGAAGCCGCAGGATCACTTCTCGACGCGGGAGTGGCTGGCGCACCTTGAAGAAACGGTGCTGCCGGCGAAGCCGCCGGCCCGGCCCCGCTCGGCCTTCGTGCCCACCTCCTTCGGGCAGGCCGTCAATCTGATGCAGATTGGCGCGGGATTGGGGCTGTCCCTCCTGCGGCGAAAGCCGGTGGCCTGGGGGCGGCCCCTCCTCGCCATGATCGAGCCGACGAGCCTGTGTAACCTCAAGTGTCCCCTCTGCCCTTCCGGCAATGGCAGCCTCACACGCGAGCGCGCCCGCCTCGACTTCGACACCTTCAAGACGATTATCGACCGCCTGCCTGATTCCATCCGAATGCTCCAACTCTGGAATCAGGGCGAGCCCTTCATCGTGCGCGAGTTGCCGGAGATGATCCGCTACGCCAAGCGCCGCGACGTGTATATCGTCACGAGCACCAACGGCCATTACTTCCGCAAAGACGCCAGACGGACCGAGGACGGCCACTACATCACCCAGAAGCGTCGATTCTTCGCCGACGAGTGCCTCCGCCTCGGGTTCAGCGTCGTCATCAACTGCGACGGACGTGTCAGCCCCTGCTGCTTCGACAAGGACGGCGACCACAGCCTGGGCAACCTCCTCGACGAGCCTTTCGACGCCATCTGGTTCGGCGAGCGCTACACGCGTTTCCGCGAGCACCTGCTGCGGTCCCGCTACGACCTCAATATGTGCCAGGATTGCACCGAGGGCGTCAAGGAGCTTTTCTTGCAGACGGTCGATTATCACCAGGCATAGATTGCCCCCTTTCACCCAACTCCGTTACATCTCCGTTAGAAACAACCGCCCCATTTCGACCCATTAAAGCAGAGAACGGTCGCACCCTTTCTCCTCACCTCTGCGATGGCAACTTTCCCTGAGATGACTCCCTCCGAAACGGCCCCGGCCCAGCCTCGCACTTCTATCCCCGGGGCGCAGCTTGAGCGGGTGCCCGTCCTTATTTTCGATCAGGCCGGGCGGATGGCACGGCAGGTGGCCCGGCGTGTGGCGAACCTGATCGAGGAGGGGCGCACTGTGGGCAAGCCCGTCGTTTTGGGCCTGCCTACCGGCTCCACCCCTATCGATGTCTACAAAGAGCTCATCCGCATGCACCGCGACGAGGGGCTCGACCTCTCCGGCGTTGTCACCTTCAACCTCGACGAATACTATCCCGTCAATCCGAAGAGCTTGCAGAGCTATCACCGGTTCATGCGGGAGAATTTCTTCGACTATGTCAACATCCCTGAAGAAAACATCCACATCCCGCGCGGCGACTTGCTTCCGGAGGACGTGGAGGCCTACTGCCGCGCCTACGAGCACGCCATCGCCGAGGCGGGCGGCCTCGATTTGCTGCTCCTGGGCATCGGGCGGAGCGGCCACATCGGCTTCAACGAGCCGGGCTCCGGGCCGGAGACGCGCACACGCCTGATCCTGCTCGACGAGATCACCCGGAAGGACGCCGCCAGCGACTTCTTCGGCGAGGAGAACGTACCGCGCCAGGCCATCACGATGGGCGTGGGCACCATCCTCGACGCCCGCGAGATCATCCTGATGGCGACGGGCGAGCACAAGGCGCCCATCCTCCGCCGCGCCGTGGAGGAGGAGCCGAATCGCTCCGTCACGGCCACCTACCTCCAGCTCCACCGCAATGCCACCTTCTACGTGGACCGCGCCGCCGCCGGGGAGCTGACGCGCGAGAAAACGCCGTGGCTCGTCCGCCAGGTGACGTGGGACAAGGCCCTCGCCAAGCGTGCCGTCATCTGGCTTTCTGGAAAGTTGGACAAGGCCATCCTTCGTCTCGAAGCCGCCGACTTCTACCGGCACCACCTCCACGAACTCCTCCACGCCTACCCCACGGTCGACCACCTCACGCGCGAGGTGTTCGAGGACCTGCGGCAGCGCATTCGCTATCGGGAAAGCCTGCCTGCCCGACAGCGTGTTATCCTCTTCAGCCCCCACCCGGACGACGACGTGATCTCGATGGGCGGGATGCTCGACAAGCTCGCCTCGAACGAGAACGACGTGACCGTGGCCTACATGACCAACGGCTCCGTGGCCGTCTTCGATGGGGACGTGCGGCGACACCTGCGCTTCGTCTCGTTTAGCCGCCACGCCCTTGCTCTCGAAAACGACATCGGGGAGAAGCTGGAGGCGCGCAAAAACCGCATCTTCGCCTTCCTCGACGAGAAAAAGCCGGGCGCGGTGGATACCGAAGAGATCCAGCAAATCAAGGCGCACATCCGCTACGCCGAAGCCATCGCCGGCATCGAGGTGTTGGGGCTGGGCGACGAGAACGCGCGCTTCCTCGACATGCCGTTCTACAAGACCGGCACTGTGCGCAAGGACCCCATTGGCGAGGACGACGTGCAGGTGGTCCTCGACTTGCTCAAAGAGATCAATCCGACCCACATCTTCGTCGCGGGCGATTTGTCGGACCCGCACGGCACGCACCGGATGTGCTACGTCGCCATCCGAGAAGCGCTCAAGCGGTACAACAGCACCCGGCAGGCCGGCGGCGACGGCGCTCAGCCGCCCGAACGCCCCCTCGTGTGGCTCTACCGGGGCGCCTGGCAGGAGTGGGAGATCCACCGCGCCGACGTCTTTATCCCCCTCTCGAAGGCCGATCTCGACCGGAAGATCGAGGCCATCTTCAAGCACGAGAGCCAGAAGGACCGCGCCATGTTCCCCGGCGCCTACGACGAGCGTGAGTTCTGGGAGCGCGCCCGCGACCGCAACGCCGCCACCGCAGCCAAGCTCAACAAGCTGGGCCTCCCCGAATTCTACGCCGCCGAGGCTTTCGTGACGGGGTACGCGTTGTAACGCCTCAGTTCAGCAGCCAGATGGCCGCATTGAGCACTGTGGCAAAGAGCACCCAGGCAAGGTAGGGCACGAGCAGCCAGCCCGCCGTTCGCGACAGGGGAAAGAACGCACGGATCGTCAGGGCGAGGGCGACGTCGAGCAAGACGATGACCACGAGCGCTGCCCCCACCGCCTGCAGGCCGAAGAAGACCGGCGTCCACGCTGCGTTGAGCGCGAGTTGCCCGGCGAAGAGCAGGAGCGCCTGCCGTACCGGTTGCCGTAGCCGGTCGCGCTGCCGCCACACGAGGTAGGCCGCCACCCCCATGAAGGCATAGAGGAGGGTCCACACCGGCCCGAAGAGCCAGTTCGGCGGGTTGAAAAACGGCTTCTCCAGGGCCTGGAACCACGCGCTCTGCGCGGTCGGCACGATCAGAGCGCTGAGGATGCCCACGAGTTCACAGCCGAGGACGAAGAGCAGGACGATCCCGGCTTGCTTTAGACGAGATTTTTGAGAAAGCGTCACGACAGCGGCCGTTTATTTGTAGACTTCGGCGGGATCGAACATTTTCTCGCCGTCTTCCACGAGTTCGCCGCCGTCGAGCTTCCGGTAGAAGCAAGAGCGGAAGCCGGTGTGGCAGGCCGCCCCGCCGTGCTGTTTCACTTTGAACAAAAGCGCGTCGCCATCGCAGTCGATGCGGACCTCCTGCACCGTCTGGGTGTTGCCGCTGCTCTCTCCTTTCACCCAGACCTTCTGACGGGAGCGGCTCCAGTAGGTCATTGTGCCTGTTTCGAGGGTCTGGCGCAGGGTGGCTTCGTTCATATAGGCCAGCATCAGCACCTGGCCCGTCGCGGCGTCCTGCGCGATGGCCGTCACCAGCCCGTCCGCGTTGTATTTTACCTGATCCAGTATCGCCGTAGCGGTCATCGTGTCTCGTCCTTTCTTGCGAATGAGGGGCGCGTTGAATTCATGGCAGCGGGGCAGGTTTCTGGGAATAGAATGGAGGAGCGGAGGAATAGAGGAGTG
>JAHEMB010000078.1 GCA_024643915.1 Rhodothermaceae bacterium
GGATCATCGACAACGAACAGTTGCTCTTCTGGGGGCAACGCGCCCTGCCGGCACGCCCCCCCCACGATGAGAAGCAACACGAGTAGCAACAGGGGCCTTTTCATACGTCTGCTAATCTCTTAAAGAGCAACCGTTCCTGCATACTTCAGAACACAAGACTGCCTTCAGGTTGTTCTCGGAGCAGCGCCACCCACTGCCGCTGCACGGCCATCGGGCTATAATGCGCCTCGAAACGGCGACGGGCCTGCTCGGAGAATGCCTGCCAGGCCTCCCTGTCACCTAGGGCAACCACCGCTTCGGCAAGAGCAGCTGGCTGGCGGGACGGCACGAGGAAGGCTTCGCGCCCGTGCTGCACCATTGCAGGCAGGCCACCATGCCGCGTAACGACGGCCGGCGTGCCCGCTGCCAGGGCCTCTATCAGGGCGAGGGGCTGCGCCTCGGTCGGATGGTAGGAGGGCAGCAGGAATACATCGGCCCAGCGGTGGAGAGCCTTCACCTCGGCACGCTCGGTGAGGGCACCGCAGGCCGTTACCGTCTCGCCCAGGTCGTGTTGCCGCACGAACTGCTCGAAGTAATCGCGGTCGGCGGGGCTACCCCAGCGCCCGGCAAAGCGCGCTTCTACTGCCACACCGCGCGCCCGCAGCAGGCGCACTGCCTCCAGCACGTCCCGATACCCCTTCAACGCAATCAGGCTGGAAAGGAAAAGCAGCCGGAGGCGCGTTCGCCCTCGCCGCGCCGCCCGCTTCGCCGCCACCTCTTCCTCGGTGCAGATCACAGCCTCGTCGATGGTGTTGGGGAGGACGAATCGTTTCTCGGTGGGGATCCAGGGGGCGCACCGGGCAGCAAAAGGTTCGTTCAGAAAGACGAAGCCGTCGAGGCGGCGCACGAGGTAGCGGGCCGTCAGCGCCGTGAGCGGGTGGCGAAAAAGGTCTTCGAAGCCACCCCGGTGCAACACGGCAAAGACGCGCTGGCCTGGCCTGAAGGCAGGCAGGGTGGCCAGGAGGTCGCGCCAGTGGCCGAGGGGGGCGGGCGAGACAGAGGCCCACAGCACCGACGCCTGCGGCGCCCCGGCCAACCCGCGCCACAGGCGAGGCAGCAAGCCCAGGTAGTGCCATAGCCGCGCCCACCGAAACCGCACCTCCACCGCCACAAATGCTTCTTCGGCAACGGACGTATTGAGACGGCGAACGGCGAACGGCTCTGCCAGGAGATCCGCCAGGCGACGCGTGGCCATCGTCTGCCCATCGAGAGGAGGTGGGAACCGGCCCAGAACGATAACATCGTGCTTCACAGCGGCATCAGGTTTTGATCGCATGAAACGACTTCACGGTACGGGCCGCATGGCGCAGTACCCACAACATCACCCGAGCGCGCGGGTCGAAAGGACGGTCGGCGCGAGCGCGGCCTGCCTGCACGGCCTGCCAGAGACTCCGCGCAAACCGATCCGGTGACCACGCCGAAACGATCTCCTGCGACCTGCGGCCCATCGCGGCGCGGTCGGTTTCAGAGGCAGTCGACCGCTGCATCAGATCCGCAAGCTGCGCCGTGTCCTCCGGGTCGAATCGAAAGCCGTTCACGCCCTCCTCGACTAGATCTTCCGCGCACCCGGCCCGCGCCGAGACGAGGAGGGGCAGCCCCGCCGCCATTGCCTCGTTGACGACGAGGCCCCACTGGTCTTGGAGCGCCGGATGCACGAAGGCACCGGCCAACCCATAGTAAGCAGGCAGCTCCTCAATCTGCCGGAAGCCCGCCAGCGTCACCCCTTCTATTTTTTTCTCTGCGATCATGGCTTCAAGGCCCGCACGCTCGGGTCCATCGCCAAGAAGGACGAGCGGCCAGGGCGCGGCGGCGACCTGCCGATAGGCGGCGTAGGCGCGCAGCAGCCCCCCGACATTCTTGCGTGGCACGAAACGGTTAGAGGCCAGGAAGAAGGGGTCGCCCTGCGCGAGGCCGGGGAGATCACGGATTGCAGCGGGCTGCTGCCGGACCTTCTCGGCGCCTGCCCTAAAAAAGTCGTTGTCCACCACGTCGCAGCCGAGGAAAATGTCGTCGGCAGGAAAGCCGAGTTGCTCGAAGTACGCGCGGTGCGGCGTGCCGGCCAGCAGGGCGGCGTCGAACTGGCGGACGAGGAGGGCCTTCAAGTGCTCGCGCCAGGCCACGCGGGGAGCATCATCGGCCTTGCTGTCGGTCATCACCACGGCCACGCGGCAGCGGCGGCGGCACCAGGCGAGGCAAGCCTGCGCATCCGGCGTGCTGTAGCTGTTGATGGCGACGGCGTCGGGCTGCACGCGGTCCAGGGAGGCAGTAACGCCTGCGAACATGGTCGCCGGGGAGATCGCGTCGTACGCGTCGCCGGGGAAAACCTGCTCGCGGCGGAAAAGCAGCGCGCCCCGCTCTTCGCGCCAGGCGTAGGTGGCGTCGCGTCCCGCCGTTTCAAGCGCCACCACCTCCACGCCCTTCGGCTCTACATAACGATGGGTAGCCTTGAGGCGGGCGAGGTGGTACGGCCCCAGACGCGGCCACTGGATACAGAGACGCTTCATCGGTCCGACCGGGCAGCGTGAAAGACGGCTTCGAAAGCGTCGGTGATCGCGTCGAGGGCGAAGGCGCGCTCGGCGTAGGCACGGGCGTTTCGGCCCAGGCGGTCGCGCAAGCCGTCGTCATTGAGCAGGTCGGCGGCGGCGCGGGCGAAGGCATCGGCGTCGTCCGGCGGCACGCAGCGCCCCGCGTCGTGCTGCTGCACCAGGCGGGCGGCTAGGTTCTCAGGCGGCACGGCGAGGAGGAGCGGGCGGGCGGCGCAAAGATACGTCAGCACTTTGGAAGGCACCGAAAAAACGCCGGCATCGGCTTCGAGCACAGCCAGCAGCACGGCGCCCGTGGCCAGCACGTCGGGCAGGTCCTCGAATGGCTGGAAGCCCAGCAGCACCAGATTGTCCAGCCCATGGGTAGCCTTTTGCTCGTCTAGCCAGTCCGCCCCTAATCCCTGCGAGACGACCACCACGCGCACGTCCTCTCGGTCCCGAAAATCAAGAGCCAGGCGCAGCAGCAGCTCCGGGTTGTGCTTCATGCCAAGGGTGCCGGAGTAAAGCAAACACGTCTTACCGGCCAGGCCGTGCGCCCGCGCCCAGGCATTGTCAGCGGGGCGCGGCGGCACCTTGTCCAGGGGCGCCCAGTTCTCGATCACCGAAAGCTTTTCCTCGGCCAGGCCCCAGCCGCGCAGGAGGGGTACGAAGTCCTCAGTGATGAGCACGGCGTGATCGCTCTGCCGCAACAGCCGGCGCTCCAGGCCCGCGTAGTAGCGGCCCACCCCTTCGCCCAGGACGGGGATTTTTTCCCGCAGCAGGCGGTGCGTAGCCAGGCCAAGCAGATCCTGCACCCAGTAGACGAACGGCACGCCGCGCCCCCGGCACGCGCGCAGCAGGCGGCGCTGCGCATCGAGCGGCGCGTTACCCGAGATCACCACATCCGGCGCGAACTGAGCCACCTCCTCTGAGATCAGCCGGCCGTATTCGTTCTCCTGCCGCCAGCGCGTGACGAAGGCGTACTTTTCGAGCGGGCGCGCCAGGCGCAGGTCACTGACGGAGAAGGAGGCGGGGTCGTCCGGCTGGGGCGCGAGGGCGCCGCGCGGCGTCGTCTGGAGCGAGGCGCAGTAGGCGTGCCGCACGTCGTGCCCCCGGCGGGCGAGGGCCCGGCTGAGTTGCACCTGGAACGGATGCCCGGCGTAATCGTGGACGAGGAGGCGCATATACGGGCGGCATTGCGACAAAGAGAGATCGGTCGCAGAACGAGGCGGCCCCGCCTTCTGTTCGTTGAAGTATCACGAAAACGTGTTTGTCCAGGACGGGTGGCGTTGGCCTGGATGATAAAGTCCACAGCCGTAAACGCCTCTCCTCTACTGAGCATGGTACACGGAAGTATGCTTTCATCCGGCAAGACCGGCAGGGATCACTACCAGCAGCTCTACGAAGCGGCGTTGGTGCGCGAGGCCGAATGGCTGCGGCGCACGGCTGCCAACAAGGCCGACTCGGTGACCCGCCTCCTCGCACGGAAGGGCCTGCGGCCGCGGCGCCTGCTGGAACTGGGCTGCGGCACCGGTGCCGTCATCAGCGAACTCCACGCCCGAGGCGCGGCAGAGGAATACTACGCCGTCGATTACTCGGAGCAGGCCATCCGGTACCTCCAGGAGACACAGCCGGCCCTCCACGCCGCCGTCGCCGACGTGACCGTCACCCCCGACCCTTTCGGGCAGGCACCGTACGACGTGGTTCTGCTGAGCCACGTGTTGGAGCACCTGGAGGAGCCGGCGGCTTTCCTCCGGTCTGCTCGCCGGATCGACTTTACCTACCTCATCGCCGAGGTGCCGCTCGAAGACCTGCCGTTCGGGAAGCTGAAAGCGCTGGTAAAAGATCGGCGCGATAATCCGGCAGGGCACGTGCAGTTTTTCACCCGGCGCTCTTTTCGGCAGCTGCTCACCTCGGCCGGCTACGCCATCCTGAACGAACGCAGCTACGCCCCCGTGCTCGACAAGGAAACGCTCCAATTCGCCTACGGACGGGGGAGCCGCAAAGCCTTAACGGAGCACTACCTGCCGCGCCTGGCCGCTCCCCTCTGGTGCCGACTCTTCCACGCGCACAATGCTTTGCTGTGCGAGAAGGCCGGCTAGCCCCGTAGCAACCATTCTCCCTCAAAGGCGTGCAACGCTCGCTTAAAATCGATCCGGCGTCCCCGCCGCTGCTGCCCTGCTTGGGCGAGCCTTGAGGAAGCCCAGATCCAGCGAATCGGCTGGCGGCCCGCAGAAAACGATGCCGTTTGACCCGTGGCCGAAACTGTTGCGCCGGATTGCCAGCGCAGTTCTTCTCACTTAACCACCTGGTTGGAAATAGTGCGTTCACTCTACCGTTCCCTGCTTCGATGGTTCAATGTAACGCGGCAGATTCACGCCCTGTCACTACATGGATCGTTAGAAACGCTTAGAAATGCGCCACGCTATCAGGCCCCCAAGAACCTGATCCGGTACGGAGACAAAGTCTATTCTCAGAATCAAGAAGACGGGATGATCCGAGAAATCTTTAACCGGATCGGCGTGACCAACAAGCTGTTCGTGGAGTTCGGTGTAGGCGACGGCCTTGAAAACAACACGTTCGCCCTCCTTTTTGACGGTTGGAAAGGGCAATGGATAGAGGCCGATGAAAAGTCGGCGAGACAGATACGCGAGCACCTGAAAAAGACGATAGCAACGGGCGCCCTGAAAGTGACCCAGGCTTACGCCACGAAGGACAATATTAACGACCTCATCTCCGCTGCCATTGACCAGGAGGAAATAGACCTCCTCTCGATCGATATCGATGGCAATGATGCGTACGTTTTTAATGCGATAACGTGTATTAAGCCGAGGGTCGTCGTGATAGAGTACAACGCGAAATTCACGCCCCCTATCCTTTTCTGCGTGGATTACGACGCGACGCGGGCGTGGGAAGTGGACGACTTTTTTGGGGCCTCGTTGAAATTCCTCGAAGTCGAATTCCGCAAAAAGGGCTACCTGCTTGTGGGCTGCGACCTAACCGGCACCAACGCCTTTTTTGTCAGAGAGGATCTGGTGGGCGATCATTTTCTGGAACCCTTCACGGCAGAGCATCACTACGAACCGGCCCGGTATCACCTGGCCGGCTTTCCTTCGGGTCATACGGCGTCCTACAAGGCCCTGGAGGAATCGCAGCACGTGCGCCCCGCCTGAAACCGCCACCCTGTACCGCCTTGATCAGCCGCAAAGTGGTCGTTAACCTCCATCATCAAGAAATCCGTGCATGAAGGTCCTGCTCGTTCATCCCGACGTAGGCATTGCCGGTGGGGCCGAGTTGGTAGCCCTGCACGTGATGCGCTACTTCATCGAGCAGCAGGGTGCCGAAGTGACTCTGCTTGGGTTCGCCCCCCCTGACCCCGACCGCGTCTTTCAGAGAACCGGTCTCGATATCCTCCGGCACGTCACCCACGTCGCTTTCCAGCGGGCCTTCTATCCCTGGCCGCTCGAACGGGTGCTCGGCGCGATGCCGCTGCTGCGGGTCGCTTTTCTCAATCGAGCAGCACGCCGGATGGCTGCGAACTACGACCTTTGCATCGGCACGTTCAACGAGATCGACTTCGGCCGACGCGGCCTCCAGTACATTCACCATCCGCTCTTTCCGCCGCGCGCCCTACTCCGGGCGCACCACATCATTCCCGAACGTAGCGAGCAGGGCAAGGCGTTGCTGCTGACGCAGCTTTACGAATGGCTGCTCCCGCGCGTCTCCGGCGACCGCCTTGAAGGCTACCGGCGCAATCTCACCCTGACCAACTCACAGTTCATCCAGCAGGCCATCCAAACCCTTTACGGCATCGAGAGCACGGTGCTCTATCCGGGTTTTCTGTCGGCGCCGGGCCAGCAGGCAGCACCGACGGGGCGAGCCTTTCGTTTCGTAAGCATTGGGCGCATCTCGCCGGAGAAGCATACCCTCGATCTCATCGACCTCTTCACGAGACTGTACGCGAAGCACCCGGCCGCCGAATTCGTCGTGGCGGGGGCGGCCGACGACCCCGCGTACCTGGCCCAGGTGCAGACGTGCCTGGCTGCCTCCGGGGCGCCCATCGATCTCCGTATCAATCTGAGCCGCGACGAAATAGATCGCCTGCTTCGAGGGAGCCGCTTTTTCGTAAATCCGCGCCCCTACGAGCACTTCGGCATTGTTACCCTGGAGGCTTTGCAGGCTGGTTGCCTTCCCTTCGTACACCAGTCAGGGGGCTCCGTAGAAATCATCCCGTTCGATGAACTCCAGTTCCGCACCCCGGACGACTTCGCGCAGAAGGCAGGGCGCGTGATCGAAGACACGGCGCTGCAGGCGCGCCTCCAGGCCAGCCTGGCCGAGCAAGCCGAACGGTTTACGCTGGCGCAATTTGACGAGGTTCTGCACGCCGTGGTGACGGCTTTTCTAGCGGACGCCGACTGAATCCGGCTTCTTGGCGATGAAAATGAAGTTCTCCCCTATCGTCCAGGGTAGCATGCCAAGGCACACGCTGATGAGTTGATTGAAAGGATAGAGGAGGGCAAATTGAAGCCGCGCCGGCAGGAACGTGACGTAAGGCACATCCCAGATGCCGTCCGTTCCAGTGCGAACCAACTCGAAGCCGGTGCCGCTGAGCAGGGCACGCCACTGCTCGGGCGGCAGCAGGGAGATATGCGTATCGTCTTTATACATCGATGGCACCAGGCCCGGCGTATTCGACTTGAGCCGGACGCCCAGCGAGTGTGTATTCGGCGTCGTGGCGATGAACAGCCCGCCGGGACGCAACAGGCGGTGCACCTCTTCCAGAAAATCCTGTGGGTCCGCCAGGTGCTCTATGACGTCAAAGGCAACGACGGCTGCAAAGGAGCCGTCGTCGGCAGGAAGCGGCTGCTGGGCATCGACGTGAAGCAGCTCGGGCAGATCGTGGTGCGCGCGGGCCCAGGCCAGCGCCTCCTCCGAAATGTCCATCCCCACGTACGCGAAATGCGGCACGAGGCGCGCGCCGAAGAAGCCGAGCCCGCAACCTACCTCCAGCACCCGGGCGCCCGGCACCAGGTGGCGGCGCAAGTAGGACGCCCAGTAAAGGAACACGGTTTTATCGCCGTAGGCTCTCCGTGTAAAACGCCCCTTCTGGGCATACCACGCGAAATACTTCTCGTCGTAAGAGGTTTCTGACATAGCAAAGCGAACAGGATTCACAGAAGCCGCGAAGCGCTACGGTAGCGCCAAACGTAGCTGACCAACACCAGGCTCTGGCTGACAACAAGCGCCCAGGCGGGAGCAAAGTAGGAGTAGACAGGGATAAACAGAACGTTGAGCCCGATCAGGAGCACCGCGGCCGCGCCCAGAACGACCGCCATGAAACGCTGTTGATCGAGCGCGATGAGGGCCGTGTGAAGCACGTAACTGAGCGTCATGAGGGGAAAGTTCCATATGATTATACGGAGCAGCGCCGCCGCCTCGTCGAAAGCGCCGCTGGGATCAAGCAGGTGGATGATGGCCGGGGCGAGAAGGGCCAAGGCGACGGCGACGACAGCAGAGGCCAGCCCCGTAAGGAGCAGGCTGCGCCGGAGGATGTGTCTGAACGCATCACTCTCGCGCTGCTGGTGCAGGCTGGAAAGGCGCGGAAAGACGGCGGCCACAACGGTAGCCGGTAGCACTTGCAGCGCCTCCAAGAGGCGATAAGCGGCTCCGTACTGCCCGGCTGCCGCCTCGCCTTCCAGGGCTTCCAGCAACACCGTGCCGCTGCTCAGGAAAACGATTGCAAACAGGGTCATCACCCCGAACGGCAGGGCCTGCCGGAAGGCAACTCGCAGGAAAGGGAGGTCCAGCACGGCAAGCCGCACCGGGGCAACTCGGAGATGAACCCACACGATGTTGAGCCCCATGCCGACCGCCATGCCCAGGGCCATGCCGGCCAGTACGCCCTCTGTTGTGCGCAGACGCAAGAGAAACAGCACCCCCAACCCCACCACGAGGGCTTTCTCCAACACCACCGAGATGGCTTCGTAGTGCATCACCTCGAAGGCCCGGTAAAAAGCGCGGCAGTACTCGGTCAGCCGCAGCGCCATCACGTAAAGGCCGGCGGCTCCCAGCGCCAGGAAGTCGCTGCCTACGTACCCCAGCCCCCACCCTACGACCAGACCACCCGTCCAGGCCAACGCGGCCAGCACCGCCTTGGCCGGCATGAAATTCGAAAAGAAGCGGGGCGCCCGGTCCCCATCGCGGGCTACCTCGCGAACCGTATACTCGAACGTGCCCAGGTCACTGAAGAGGCTGGCGATGGCCATGAGCGAGAGGGCGGCCGTCATCACCCCATAGCCGGAGGTGCCCAGCACACGCATGCAAAAGGCCGTGATAAAAACGAACCAGAGGGGCCGGACGAGGAGGCTACTTGCCGTCAGCCAGGTAATATTGTGCAGGATGCCTTTGCGCAAGATCCCCCTGGCCTCGGTCGATTCCATAGATGCAGGCGGGCTTAAGGAGCGGGCTTACGGTTGGCACGGGAGAGGCCCACCGCCCACCCAATGAGTAGCGCAAAAGCAAACGTGGAGTCGGAAAGGTAAAAGGCCACGGAGGCGGCGCTGGAAGGAACCAGACCAATGAGCGACAGGGCCGCCGCCAGCGCCAACACCCGCGCCTCCAGGGGGGCGCTTTTTTGCAGAAAGAGCTGAAGCCCCCGCCAGGCACTTACCCCCCAGACGTAAAGCAGGGGCACTAGCCCCAACAGCCCCATTCGATACCAAACCCCCA